>NZ_SZXD01000045.1:0-92670 GCF_005281115.1 Citrobacter sp. wls710 | reverse complement strand
CAGCACCGCCGTAGGTTTTAGCCAGTACGGTGGTGATTGCAGCGGTCAGGGTAGTTTTACCGTGGTCAACGTGGCCGATGGTGCCGACGTTAACGTGCGGTTTTGTACGTTCAAATTTTTCTTTAGACACGGCTATATTCCTTACTATAGTGCTCTCCCCTATGGAGAGAGCACGGGACTTAGGTTTTAATCCTGTGGCTTATTTACCACGGGCTTCAATAACGGCCTGAGCAACGTTGTTCGGCGCATCGTCGTACTTCAGGAACTCCATGGAGTAAGAAGCACGGCCTTTGGTCAGAGAACGCAGCTGGGTTGCATATCCGAACATTTCAGACAGCGGAACTTCAGCATGGATAACAACGCCAGTGACGTTGGATTCCTGTCCACGAAGCATACCACGACGGCGGCTCAAGTCACCGATAACGTCACCGGTGTTCTCTTCCGGAGTCTCTACTTCAACCTTCATGATAGGCTCAAGCAGAACTGGTTTCGCTTTCTTAAAGCCATCTTTGAAGGCGATAGAAGCGGCCAGTTTAAACGCCAGCTCAGAGGAGTCAACGTCATGGTAAGAACCGAAGTGCAGACGCACGCCCAGATCAACAACCGGGTAACCAGCCAGTGGGCCGGATTTCAGCTGTTCCTGGATGCCTTTATCAACGGCCGGGATGTATTCGCCAGGAATTACACCACCTTTGATGTCGTTGATGAACTCGTAGCCTTTCGGGTTTGAACCCGGCTCCAGCGGGTACATGTCGATAACAACATGACCGTACTGACCGCGACCACCAGACTGCTTGGCGTGTTTACCTTCGATATCGGTAACTTTCGCGCGAATCGCTTCGCGGTAAGCAACCTGAGGTTTACCGACGTTCGCTTCAACGTTGAATTCACGCTTCATACGGTCAACGATGATGTCGAGGTGCAGTTCACCCATACCAGCGATAATAGTCTGGTTAGATTCTTCGTCAGTCCATACGCGGAAAGACGGGTCTTCTTTAGCCAGACGGCCCAGAGCCAGACCCATTTTTTCCTGGTCAGCTTTGGTTTTCGGTTCTACCGCGATGGAGATTACCGGCTCAGGGAATTCCATACGTTCCAGAATGATCGGGTGATCCGGGTCACACAGAGTGTCACCAGTGGTCACGTCTTTCAGACCGATTGCAGCAGCGATGTCGCCTGCGCGAACTTCTTTGATCTCTTCACGTTTGTTGGCGTGCATCTGAACGATACGGCCAAAACGCTCACGTGCAGTTTTCACGGAGTTCAGGATGGTGTCACCGGAGTTAACCACACCAGAGTACACACGGAAGAAGGTCAGGTTACCCACGAACGGGTCGGTAGCGATTTTGAATGCCAGAGCAGCAAACGGCTCATCATCGCTAGCGTGACGCTCAGCCGGAGTATCTTTACCGTCGTCCAGAATACCGTTGATCGCAGGTACGTCGACTGGGGATGGCAGGTAATCAATTACCGCATCCAGCATCGCCTGAACACCTTTGTTCTTAAACGCAGAACCACAGGTTACCAGGATGATTTCGTTGTTCAGAACACGCTGACGCAGAGCTTTTTTGATCTCTTCTTCAGTCAGTTCTTCACCACCCAGGTATTTCTCCATCAGCTCTTCTGAAGCTTCTGCAGCGGACTCGATCAGGTTCTGGTGCCATTCGTCAGCCAGTTCCTGCATGTCAGCCGGGATATCTTCATAAGTGAAGGTTACGCCTGCATCTTCTTCGTTCCAGTTGATGGCTTTCATTTTCACCAGGTCAACAACACCGGTGAACGCTTCTTCAGCGCCAATCGCCAGCTGCAGCGGAACAGGGTTCGCGCCCAGACGGGTTTTGATCTGACCAACAACTTTCAGGAAGTTCGCACCCATACGGTCCATTTTGTTAACGAACGCAATGCGCGGAACTTTATATTTGTTTGCCTGACGCCATACGGTTTCAGACTGAGGCTGAACACCACCAACTGCGCAGTAAACCATTACTGCACCATCAAGCACACGCATGGAGCGTTCTACTTCGATAGTGAAGTCAACGTGCCCCGGGGTGTCGATGATGTTTACGCGATGCGGTTCATACTGCTTAGCCATACCAGACCAGAATGCAGTAGTCGCTGCGGAGGTGATAGTAATACCACGCTCCTGCTCCTGCTCCATCCAGTCCATGGTGGCAGCGCCGTCATGAACTTCACCGATTTTATGGTTTACACCGGTGTAGAACAGAATACGTTCGGTAGTAGTGGTTTTACCGGCGTCGATGTGCGCACTGATACCGATGTTACGGTAGCGCGCGATGGGTGTTGTACGAGCCATTTGATTCCTCGTTTATCTTTTAGGCGTTCAATTTAAGTAGCCCAAAGCGGGCTGCTTACTAGAAGCGCCCGCCTGGTGACTAAAACTCCGAAGGGATTACCAACGGTAGTGTGCGAACGCCTTGTTGGCTTCTGCCATACGGTGAACGTCTTCACGTTTCTTAACTGCAGTACCTTTGTTTTCTGCAGCATCAGAAAGTTCGTTCGCCAGGCGCAGAGCCATGGATTTATCACCGCGTTTACGAGCAGCTTCAACGATCCAACGCATTGCCAGGGCATTACGACGGACCGGACGGACTTCAACTGGTACCTGATAAGTAGAACCACCAACGCGGCGAGACTTAACTTCGACAGTCGGGCGCACGTTTTCGAGAGCTACTTCGAAAGCTTCCAGTTCGTTTTTACCAGAACGCTGAGCCAGGGTCTCCAGCGCGCTGTATACGATAGTTTCGGCAGTAGATTTTTTACCATCTACCATCAGGATATTTACAAATTTAGCCAGCAGTTCTGATCCGAACTTCGGATCCGGCAGAATTTTACGCTGACCAATGACGCGACGACGTGGCATGGAAATACTCCGTTGTTAATTCAGGATTGTCCAAAACTCTAAGAGTTTAGTTTGACATTAATATAAAACGTTTGGCCTTACTTAACGGAGAACCATTAAGCCTTAGGACGTTTCACGCCATACTTGGAACGTGATTGCTTACGGTCTTTAACGCCGGAGCAGTCAAGCGCACCACGAACGGTGTGGTAACGAACACCCGGGAGGTCTTTTACACGACCGCCACGGATCAGGATCACGGAGTGCTCCTGCAGGTTGTGACCTTCACCACCGATGTAGGAAGTCACTTCAAAACCGTTAGTCAAACGAACACGGCAAACTTTACGCAGTGCGGAGTTCGGTTTTTTAGGGGTGGTAGTATATACACGAGTACATACGCCACGTTTCTGCGGGCATGCTTCCAGCGCAGGCACGTTGCTTTTTGCAACTTTGCGTGCACGTGGTTTGCGTACCAGCTGGTTAACTGTTGCCATTAAATAGCTCCTGGTTTTAGCTTTTGCTTCGTAAACACGTAATAAAACGACCTCATACAATATGAGGACGCAGAATTTTAGGTCGGTGTCGAAAAGGTGTCAAGAAATATACAACGATCCCGCAATTACCAGGACATCTGGTTGGGATGCTTCACCGTAAGTCTGACGAAGTCAGTATAGCTAACCCTGACGACACTGTCTGAAATTTGACCATCTAACCCGCGAGCTTTAATGTCTTCTTCCAGCACAGAGACCTTAATGGAGGCATTTTGCAGACTTTCATGGAAACGGCTTCCTTCTATTGCCGCCGTCACGCCATCCTGGAGCAATAAAAGTTCATCGTCTTTTTCAATCAGGCGAAGAAGAGAGGAGAAATCGGTAAGCCACGCGGAGCGGTGTAGTGTGTGCAGCATGAGAGTCTCAAAACCTTAAAATGACGTCATAGTTGCCTAGCTCACGGCGTAAATCTTCAGGTTCCAGCGCCGTGGCATCAACCACAAAATTAACACCCTGCTGAAGCCCCCGCTCACGTAATGAGGCGGCGCAAAGCCAACATTGATCGATATCGTACAACCCCAACAGCTTGAACGTTGCGATATAGTCTCGTGCCAGAACGACGTCCGGTTGTTGACCCTGGAGGATCTGGAAGACGCCATCGCCGATAAAAAACACGCCGAGATCTTCCGTGAGCGCAGATGTCGCCAGTAATGCATCTAACCCTTCACGGCCGGATGCGCTGCCGTGCGGCACGGTAGAAAAGACAAAAGCAACACGTTTCATTAAAACTGCACCACGCGATCGCAGGTCAAGGACGCCTCAGCCAGCGAACCCAGCCCGCTGAGATTAAAACCTGATTGTAAATTAGCACCTGCCAGTCCAAGCCGCTTTGCTTCAGCCTCATCAACAACACCACGACGCAACGCCGCTGCAACGCAGATATTCAGCGTCACGCCATATTGTTGATTCAGCTGTTGCCAGGCCCGTACCAGATCATACTCATCGCTGGCGGGCGAAGTCAGGAAGTTAGCGTTATACACACCTTCACGATAGAAAAAGACGCTGCATAACTCATGCCCTTCTTTAAGTAGCGCGTGGGCAAATTGCAACGCGCTACTCGCCTGCTGTGTGCCATAAGCAGGTCCCGTCACCATGATGGTAAAGCGCATTACTTGTCTTGCCCCTGGAAATCGCCGCTTTTGAACTGGCGAATATAGAGGTAGACCGTGTGCTTGGAGATATTCAACCGATCGGCGACCTGGTTAATCGCATCTTTAATATCGAAGATACCTTTCTCATACAGATTCAGGACAATCTGGCGGTTTTTCGCATTATTGGAAACATTACGATCGGCATTCACTTCTTCGATCGTGAATTCCAGCGTCTGGGTGACCAAATCTTCTACAGAAGAAGCAAAGTTCACGGCAGAACCCACTTCCGGGGTTTCCGGTGGGATAAAGGTATTCATTATCTGCGAGAATGGCACATCGAGGTTCATATTGATGCACAGCAGACCAATCACGCGATGCTCTCGGTTACGAATGGCAATCGTCACCGACTTCATCAAGACACCGCTTTTCGCGCGCGTGAAGTAACACTTCGACACGCTGCTATCCGCACCCGTCATATCATGCAGCATACGCAATGCAAGGTCGGTTATCGGTGAGCCAATTTTACGGCCCGTGTGTTCACCGTTCGCAATGCGGATAGCCGAGCATTTCAAATCCTGCAAAGAGTGCAATACGATTTCACAATGGGAACCAATGAGCATCGCCAACCCGTCCACTACCGCTTCATAGGATTTAAGGATATCGAAGTCAGTTTGATCGAAAGGACGTTGATCCAGTAAATCTAGCTCACTGGTTTCGTTGGTTAAAAGCGACCTGGACATGAAAAAAAGCACTCCTTTTCAGGAGCCTGTCGTTATGTTGTCAGGGCAGGCTCATCACTATTATAGGGGCATCTAAAGTAATACAGCGCACAAGGCGCTTTCCAGTATTAATTATATCCTTTCGATAATAAAAAACCGCCGCCCTGTGGGCGGCGGTTACTGTTCGCTTACTTTTTGCTGCTGTCTGCAGCTTTATCGGCCGGTGCAGCATCTGGCTGCGCCTCGGCTTTCGGTGCCGGTTTGATGTCTAACAGTTCAACATCAAACACCAGCGTAGAGTTGGCCGGAATACCCGGAACGCCGGTTTTGCCGTAAGCCAGATCCGGTGGGATAACCAGCTGAATTTTACCGCCTTTCTTGATATTTTTCAGGCCTTCGGTCCAGCCAGGGATAACACCATCAAGACGGAAAGAGAGCGGCTCGCCACGGGTGTAGGAGTTGTCAAACTCTTTACCATCAATCAGCGTACCTTTGTAGTTTACAACCACGGTATCGCTGTCTTTCGGCGCTGCGCCAGTACCTTCTTTCTCTACTTTGTAGATCAAGCCAGTGGAAGAGGTTTTAACGCCTTTCTCTTTAGCAAATTTCTCACGGTAAACTTTACCTTTGGCTTCATTGTCAGCAGCGTCTTTTTCCATTTTCGCCTGAGCGGAACTCTTCACACGCGCCTCAAACGCCTGCAGAGTTTGTTCGATTTCCTGGTCGGACAGTTTGCTCTTGTCAGCAAACGCATCCTGAACGCCAGCGATCAGCTGATCTTTATCCAGTTTGATGCCCAGCTTTTCCTGCTCTTTCAGGGAGTTTTCCATATAACGACCCAGGGACGCGCCCAGCGCGTAAGCGGCTTTTTGGTCGTCATTCTTGAATGCTGCTTTGCTGTCAGCAGTAGCGGCTGGTTTCGCAGCATCAGCAGCGAAGGTGATCGGGGCATGCAGAGCAACAGCCATTGTGGTCGCCAGCAGCGTTACTTTAAACAGTGATTTCATCCATCTCTCCAGGGCCGGGGCATCTCACCCCAGGGTTATCTAACATAAAAATGTACTATAAAGCGTTGCAGAACAAATCAACATACAGGCACGCCCTATTATCACCACTTTTCAGACTCTTTTTGTTTAAATTAGTTTCGTTGCTGAAGATTGAGTGCTGTGCAAACAGGCAAAGTTAAGTAGAATTCGCCGCAGTCCGCGATCTGCCGGAGAAAAAAGAAAGAGGTGAATCATGCAGGATACAACATTGGAAACTCGCCTGGCCGAGCTGGAAAGCCGCCTGGCATTTCAGGAAATCACCATTGAAGAGCTCAACGTGACGGTAACTGCGCATGAACTGGAAATGGCCAAACTACGCGATCATCTGCGTCTGCTGACTGAGAAGCTGAAAGCCACGCAGCCGTCCCACATCGCGGCTCAGTCCGAAGAGACCCCGCCGCCACATTATTAAGACGTAAAAAAAAGCGGGAATATCCCGCTTTTTTTGTGCCCGATAGCGCGAACGCTTAGCAAGCCTACTCACATATACCCAAAGGATTTCAAATCACAGCAAGGCGGCAAGCTTGAGGAAGTCCCGGGAGCATAGATAACTATGTGACCGGGATTTGAAAACGCAGCCAACACCGCTGTGGGTTGAAAGACGAAGGGTATTAGTGGCAACCGCAGCCGCCGCCGTTACCTTTACCGCCACCGCCGCAGCAGCCTTCGCCACCGTGCTCGTGCCCATGGTCGTGGCCGTGGCCGTGACCACCGCAGCAACCATCGTGACCGTGGTCATGATCGTGGTCGTGACCGTGCGCGCCGTGAACGTGGCCATGAGCCAGTTCTTCTTCGGTCGCTTCACGAATCGCAACAACTTCTACGTTGAATTTCAGATTCTGGCCAGCCAGCATGTGGTTACCGTCAACCACAACGTGGTCGTCTTCCACTTCGGTAATTTCTACCGGTACTGGACCCTGGTCAGTTTCAGCCAGGAAACGCATGCCAACCTGCAGTTCGTCAACGCCCATGAAGACGTCTTTAGGAACGCGCTGCACCAGGTTTTCGTCGTACTGACCGTACGCGTCATTTGCGCCAACAGCGACGTCGAATTTGTCGCCAACTTCATGACCGTCCAGCGCTGTTTCCAGGCCAGAAATCAGGGAACCGTGACCATGCAGGTAGTCCAGCGGTGCACTCACCGGAGACTCATCAACCAACACACCGTCTTCTGTACGTACCTGATAGGCCAGGCTGACCACCAGGTCCTTTGCTACTTTCATGATATCTCCTGAGCATGGAAAGAATAGTGGCGCAGATTGTAGCGGAATTCTGCACCCGTGTACCCTCTAGCTTAAAAAAAGCTGCGCCATATCGCTAGTCCGGATGAAAAATCCCGATCACTTGCTCTTCTTTGCGAACGTGTTCGCGCGCCTCTTTATCGGCTTCCCGCATCTGATGACCACACTTAACACACTCAACAATATCGATATTATTTTCGCGCCACATCGCCAGCGAATCCTGTGCCTGGCAGGACGGACATTTTGCGCCTGCAATAAAACGTTTACGAATTGCCATGATTACCTCTACTCAAATTCATCCCAGCCATCCAGCTGACGTCGTTCTTGCTGCATCTCACGCTGGAAGATCTCCTCCAGTTCACGCCGGGCTTCCCTGGCTCGCGAGATTTGTACCGTGTCGGTATGTATGGGGATCAGTTCCCGCAACATGCGCATATCGAGCCGCCGAAAATGCAGCTGAGCACGCTGAGCCTGGTGCGGATGCATCCCCAACGTAACCAGCGTTTTACGCCCCAGCTCCAGCGCACTGGAGAACGTTTCGCGGGAAAACTGCGTCACACCAGCCTGTAATAACTCATGTGCCTCTACACGTCCGCGCGCTCGCGCAAGAATATGTAAATGCGGAAAGTACTGTTGGCAAAGCTCCACCAGTTTCATGGTGTCTTCGGGTTCATTACAGGTAATGACGATGGATTGCGCCGCCTCTGCCCCCGCAGAACGCAACAGATCCACTTGGGTGGCATCTCCGTAATAGACCTTATAGCCATATTTGCGCATCAGATTCACCGCGCTGATATCTCGCTCCAGGACGGTAATACGCATTTTATTGGCCATCAGTAAGCGACCAATAACCTGACCAAAGCGTCCAAACCCCACGACAATGACCTGCGGTTTATCATCCTCCACCCAGGGTTTTTCATCTTCTTCATCCGGGCCGTTAAACTGGCGGGAGAGCCATTTATCAATCAGCTTCATCACCAGCGGCGTGGTCATCATCGACAACGTGACGGTCACCAGCAGTAGCGCCATTTGATCGCCCTGAAACAATCGTTGCGAGGATGCCGTTGAAAACAGCACAAAAGCGAACTCACCGCCCTGGCTTAACACGCCGGCAAACTGCATTCGTTCAGAGCTTCTCATGCCGTTCAGTCGTGCCAGCACATACAGCACCATCATTTTTACGACCACCAGCACGATTACGCTCGCCGCTACCCACAGAATATGGGTATAGAGCACGCCGAGATTGAGCGACATGCCGACGGAGATAAAAAACAGTCCGAGCAACAAGCCTTTAAAAGGATCGATTGCCGTTTCCAGCTCATGGCGGTATTCGCTTTCCGCCAGCAGCACGCCCGCGATAAACGTTCCCAGCGCCATCGACAATCCCAGCGCATCCATAAATAGCGCAGAACCCAGTACCAGCAGCAGCGTAGCGGCGGTGAACACTTCCCGCACGCCAGACCCCGCAATGAAGCGGAAAACAGGGCGCAGCAAATAGCGTCCGCCAATCAACATGCCGGCGAAAGCCAACACCTTCATGCCCACTTTGATCCAGTCAAAATGTTCATCGGCAGACCCCGCCAGCAGTGGAACCAGCGCCAGTGCGGGGATCACTGCCAAATCCTGGAACAGCAGCACCGAAAAACCCAGTTGCCCGGATTCGCTACGGTTCATGCCTTTTTCGCGCATCAACTGTAGCGCCATAGCGGTCGATGACATCGCCAGACCAATGCCGCCGACCACTGCCGCTTGCCAGGAGAACGCAGTGAGCATCAGCAAGCCAGCCAGCGCCACTGCGCTCAGCATCACCTGCGCGGCACCGACACCAAAAATTGAACGCCGCAATTGCCATAACTTGGCCGGGTTAAGTTCCAGCCCAATGATGAACATCAAAAAGACGACGCCCAGTTCGGAAAAGTGCAGGATTTCATCCACATCGCTAATGAATCCTAATCCCCACGGGCCGATAGCGATCCCCGCCAGCAAGTACCCTAATACCGGGCCAATACCCAGCCGCGATGCCAGCGGCACCGCAGCTACCGCCGCGAAGAGGAACAACACTCCCGCTGTCAATAAATCAGAGCCTTCCATCAGCGGCCTCCCACAGGAATCGGATTCACCAGCCAGTCACCGTACGCTTTAGCATGACTGTCCAGCTCCTGCTTCGTTTGCCGCCTTGCCCAGTAAACAATGATTGGGCTCATCCAGTGCATGCGGCACATACCGGCCGTTAGCTCAAAAGGACGCAGTACATCACTCATCGGATAACGGTTCAGCGCGTCATAACGGTACGCGCTTTCGGGTTCACCGGTGGTGATGACGCTTCGCCAGTACTTTCCCGCCAGTTGATTCCCTCCGGGACCGCTGGCAAATCCGCGGCTCAGTACGCGGTCAAACCACTCCTTTAACAGCGCCGGGCAGCTATAGGTGTAGAGAGGATGTTGAAAAACAATCACATCATGCTCACGCAGCAGCGCCTGCTCATGCGGAATGTCGATAAAAAAATCAGGATAGTGCGCGTAAAGATCGTGCACGGTAACATTACTAAGCTGCATGGCCGGTTTAAGCAGTACCCGGTTCGCGACCGAGTCCTGAGATTCCGGATGGGCATACAGCAGCAACACTTTCGCTGGCTGGAACATCATCCCCCTCCCGGTTTTGTCTTTTGTCTATTTTCGACGTTTTGGGCTACCATGGCGCCTCGGTGCGGCAAACGGCCCACACATTACATTATCATAATGATAAATTAACATAGTCTGAACATACGGCGCCTTATGATTGTTTTCTCATCGTTACAAATTCGTCGCGGCGTGCGCGTCTTGCTGGACAATGCCACGGCCACCATTAATCCAGGGCAGAAAGTTGGTCTGGTGGGCAAAAATGGCTGCGGTAAATCTACTCTGCTGGCATTGCTGAAAAATGAAATCAGCGCTGACGCCGGAGGATTTACCTATCCAGGAAACTGGCAACTCGCCTGGGTGAATCAGGAAACGCCAGCATTGCCACAGCCCGCGCTGGAGTACGTGATTGACGGCGACCGCGAGTATCGTCAACTGGAAGCGCAGTTGAACGATGCCAACGAACGTAACGATGGACACGCTATTGCCACCGTCCATGGCAAGCTGGATGCCATTGACGCCTGGACCGTACGCTCACGCGCGGCAAGCCTGCTGCATGGCCTCGGCTTCTCCAATGAACAGCTTGAACGTCCGGTCAGCGATTTTTCCGGCGGCTGGCGTATGCGTCTTAACCTGGCCCAGGCGCTGATTTGCCGTTCAGACCTTCTGCTGCTTGATGAACCGACCAACCACCTCGATCTTGACGCAGTGATCTGGCTGGAAAGATGGCTGAAAAGCTATCAGGGTACGCTGATTTTGATTTCCCACGACCGCGATTTCCTCGATCCGGTAGTAGATAAAATTATTCATATCGAACAGCAAACCATGTTCGAGTACACCGGCAACTACAGCGCGTTTGAAATCCAGCGCGCCACCCGCCTCGCGCAGCAACAGGCGATGTACGAAAGTCAGCAGGAGCGTGTGGCGCATCTGCAAAGCTATATCGATCGTTTCCGCGCTAAAGCAACGAAAGCAAAACAGGCGCAGAGCCGTATCAAAATGCTGGAACGCATGGAGCTAATTGCCCCTGCGCATGTCGACAACCCGTTCCACTTCAGCTTCCGTCAACCGGAAAGCCTGCCAAACCCGCTCTTGAAGATGGAGAAGGTCAGCGCCGGCTATGGCGATCGCGTCATTCTCGATTCGATCAAACTGAATCTGGTGCCGGGTTCACGCATCGGCCTGCTCGGTCGTAACGGCGCGGGTAAATCAACCCTGATTAAGCTGCTGGCGGGCGAACTGGCCCCCATCAGCGGTGAAATCGGGCTCGCCAAGGGCATTAAACTGGGTTACTTCGCACAGCATCAGCTGGAGTTTTTACGTGCCGATGAATCGCCCATCCAGCACCTGGCGCGCATGGCGCCGCAGGAGCTGGAGCAGAAACTGCGCGACTACCTCGGCGGCTTCGGCTTCCAGGGCGATAAAGTCAGCGAACAGACCGCCCGCTTCTCTGGCGGCGAGAAAGCTCGCCTGGTGCTGGCGCTGATCGTCTGGCAGCGTCCAAACCTGCTGCTGCTCGATGAACCGACCAACCATCTGGATCTCGACATGCGCCAGGCGCTCACCGAAGCGCTGATTGATTTCGAAGGCGCATTGGTCGTCGTGTCGCACGACCGCCATCTGATTCGCTCCACCACTGACGACCTCTATCTGGTTCACGACAAAAAGGTCGAACCGTTCGACGGCGACCTGGAAGATTATCAGCAGTGGCTGAGCGACGTGCAGAAACAGGAAAACCAGAGCGACGAACCGGCAAAGGAAAGCGTGAACAGCGCCCAGGCGCGTAAGGATCAGAAGCGTCGCGAAGCCGAGCTCCGCACTCTGACGCAGCCGCTGCGCAAAGAGATCGCCCGTCTGGAAAAAGAGATGGAGAAACTACAGGCACAGTTGGCGCAGGCGGAAGAGAAACTCGGTGATAGCGAACTGTACGATCAAAGTCGCAAAGCCGAACTCACGGCCTGTTTGCAGCAGCAGGCGAACGCAAAATCCGGGCTGGAAGAGTGTGAAATGGCCTGGCTGGATGCGCAGGAACAGCTCGAACAGATGCTGGCCGACTAACTATAGGAAGACGATGATGAATCAGCTGACGACCAACGATATTACCTTCCGCAAGCTGAGCATCTTCATGACCTTTATGGAGAAGGGCAACATCGCCCGTACCGCCGAGGCGCTGAATATCAGCGGCGTCAGCGTGCACCGGGCGTTGCATACGCTGGAAGAGAACGTTCGTTGTCCGCTGTTCGTCCATAAAGGCCGCAACCTGATTGCCCAACCGGCGGCGTGGACGCTGCTGGAATACTGTCAGGAAGTCACGCAGTTGATGGAGCGCGGGCTGGAAGAGACGCGCAAAACGGCAGGCGTGGGCCAGGGCCGTTTACGTGTGGGCACGCTCTACTCGCTGACGCTGGAGACGGTGCCGCACTTGATTATGGGGATGAAGCTGCGCCGTCCGGACCTGGAGCTGGACCTCACCATGGGATCTAACGAGGCGCTGCTGAAAATGCTGGAAGACGGCGTTCTGGATGCCATCCTCATCTCCATTTCCGAAAGCGAAATCGACCGCAACAGCCTCGAAGTGCTCCCCCTGTTCCACGACGATATCTACCTCGCCGCGCCGATGTCCGCCGCGCTGGATACCACCGCGAAGGCCGACCTGCGCCACTATCGCCATGAAAAGTTTGTCTCGCTGGCGGAAGGGTTTGCCACCTACGCCGGTTTCCAGGAAGCGTTTCATATCGCCGGGTTCGAGCCGGAGATTGTCACCCGCGTGAACGATATCTTCTCCATGCTCAGTCTGGTACAGGCAGGAGTGGGTTTCTGTTTGATGCCGGGGCGAATGAAGAAAATGTATGAGAATACCGTGAAGCTACAAAAACTGGCTGAGCCGTATCAGATGCAGCAGCTTATCGCCATCGTCTTTGCCCGCAACCGCGAGCGCGACCCAAGCCTGCTGGCGCTGGCCGCTGAAGGGCGCATGTACGCCAGAGCGCTGAACCAGAACGGCTGATTTGCCGGATGGCGACGCTACGCGTCTTATCCGGCCTACGCGTGTCGAGCCGGTTTTGTAGGCCCGATAAGCGCAGCGCCATCGGGCCATCACATCATGCGCGAAGGCGCTTTGCCAGATGCACGGCCACATCCATGCCGCTGCGTTCCAGAGCGATAGACTCCCCTTCCCATGCAGCCTGACGCGTCAGGCAGGTCAGCACGCCACCGGGTGGCATTTCAATCGCCAGCCGCGCTTCACGTTCGTTAGCGGAGATAACCGCCTCCTGCCATCGCACCGTGCGCGCCATATTCATCGCCAGATCGTCGGCAATGCGTTCCGGCTGCCACAGCACGCGCCCGGTACTGCCGCTCAGATAGGCGTAGCGTGGACGGGAAAGCGTCACCTGGCTGAACGCCTCAACCAGCTTTTGTGCAGGCTCGGCCAGCAGTTCACAATGCGATGGCACGCTCACCGCCAGGCGATGCGCTTTACTTGCCCCTTTTGCCATCGCGCGTTTTGCCACTTCGGCCATCGCTTCATCGGTACCGGCAATCACAATCTGTGTTTCCGCATTCAGGTTGGCGATGTAAGTACCGCTATCAGCCACCAGAGCTTCCACCTGATTGAGCGTCAGCCCCATAATTGCCGTCAGACCGTAACCATGTGGGTATGCTTGCTCCATCAAATCACCGCGCAGCGCCACCAGCCGCAGCGCATCGCTGAATTCCAGCGCACCCGCGATAACCGCTGCCGGATAAGCACCGATCGACAGCCCGCTGACGATATCCGGCGCCACGCCACGACGTTCCAGCTCGCGCGCCCAGGCAACGCCAGCAATCAGTAGAGACAGCTGAACGGCTCGGGTATGTTTCAACGCTTCAGGGCTATCCAGCGTATCCACCTCGGCCCCCAGTACGTCACGCGCCTGGGTCAGCTCCGTCCCCGGAAGGTTTTGCAGCATCCCTGGGTGCTGCGTCCCCTGCCCCGGAAAGGTAAACAGAATTTTCATGACTCCTCCCTGCCCCACGGGTCGCGGACCAACTGCGGCCCCTGTGAGTTTTTTAACAGCGCTTTTCCATCGCGCAGCCACTCATTAAGGGCAAAGCCGCCGCGCGGGGTATCCACCTGGGTATCTGCCCGGCACAGCCCGCCTGCCAGCTGCAGCTGCCACTTCTCCAGCGCCTCACGGGAGAGCGGCTGCGGCGCGCGGATCAGCAGATCCAGATCGCTTGCCGCGTGGATAACCGGGATCCCAGTCGCCAGCGCATAGCCGGTACTCCCGGTAATACCCCACGTCCACGGCCACGCCTGCTGCGCCAATAACAAAGCCACCTGAACCGGTGGCTGAGAGATAAAGGGCGAACGCAGCAGCGACAGCGGATCCACCAGCGATTCCGGCGAGCAGACGCGAACGACCGCCTGCGCTTTTACCCAACCGGCGGCGCGCTGCTCGCGTTTCATCCCGCGGACACCCACGGGAATGCGCCCCTGCGCATCAACATCACGCCGCACCACTACCGGCAGACCGCTATGCCAGACGGTATCCACCCAGGATTCCGTGACATCTTCGAGCGCGTCGCGCGCGTTCAGCCAGATTAAGTCGTGTGGGCGTAATGTTGTGCTCATGATTTAGATTCCTGAAGTCAGCGAGATAAACAGCGGCAGCGACAGGATACACAGTACCGAACTCAACAGCAGCACGGCTTCTGCATCCGGCGACTGCACGCCAAAGCGGTTACCGAACACCACACCGAAGAAACCGGCAGACAGCGCAATCATCAGGATAGCGGTAATCGCTACGGAGCCATGCAGGCCGAAGATGAGAACGATACCCCACGCAATTGCTGGTTGAATCAGCAGCTTGGCGATGGTCGAGGTGATCACCACGGTGTTGATCTGCAGTTTACGCGCAGAGAGGATCACACCGGTCAGGAACAGCGCCGCCGCAGTAGCAGACAGACCCAGCGGTTTAATGGCCGCCAGCACCAGCTCCGGCATTTTAATACCAATGGCAGAGAGGATAACCCCCAACAGCGGCCCCATCACGATCGGTTTTTTAATCGAACGCCACATCAGCACCGGCAGCATGGAGAGCGTAGAACCGGAGTTACCGCCTTCCGCACGCGCTTTCTCACGTTCGAGAATCAGCAGGCAGAACGGCGTCATCAGCACAGAGCCGCAGGCGATGGAAACGGCAACGGACAGCGAGGTGGAAGAGGTTTCACCCAGCACGCTACCCAGAATCGGCAGACCCAGCGCGGCGTAGTTTGGCAGCGCAACGGTCAGGGTCAGCACAGCGGCATCCTGCGGTGATTTCTTGAACACTTTGGTCGCCATAAAGTAGATGGCGGCATAGGTAATCCACATTGCCAGCGTCAGCACCACAATCAGCGGCGACTGCGCAACGATGCCGGCCCACGGCGTTTGTACCGTGGCGCTAAACAGCGCGGCGGGCAGCGCGAAGTCCATCACGAAGATATTGAGCAGGGAGACATTCTTGTTATCCACCATTTTGGCCTTCCCGGCCCAGAATCCCAGCAACATAATGACGAAAATCGGAGCAAGAGCATGAACAATTACGTAAGTCATATTTCACCTGTAATGAAAAAAAGTTAGCACTGGCGCGATGATTATTATTTTTTCAGATGCAGTGACCCACGCGGGTGCTGTCACTGCACCCACGGAGTCGTACATCCGGCAGGTCTCTTTTTTACTTACCAGCTTGCTCGCATGCGTTCGCGTACGAGGGCAGAGCTGCGGCGGTTGTCGGCACCCAGACGGCTTTTCAGCGTCGGGTCCTGACGAGCGTCGTTGATGGCCTGTTGCAGGGTGTTTAACACCAGCGTCAGATCGTTAGCAGACGGGGCATCCGGATTGCTGATATCCAGCAGATTCTCCAGCAGCCCCAGGGTGGCGTAATTGCTGATGTCATACGCCATCGGCGGAATGGTTGCCGCCAGTTTTTCCAGCGCCTCAACGGTACGCAGGGTGATGCGCGCCGCCGACTCTTTACCCATCGCGTGGATCAGCACGCCTTTGTCGTTAAAGGCGATCAGGCGGTTTGCCTGGTAGCCGTGCGCCAGAAACGCCCCGGACATCGCTTTACCGACAATCAGGCCAATCACCGGGTGGCCTGCCAGACGCGCATTGGCATACGCCGCTGCGGCACCGGCCAGCGCCTGGTGAATGCCAAAACCTTCTTCACGACGACCGTAGGCCTGGCTCGGCACGTCAATCACCGCCACAATCGGGCGCTTCACGGCTTTATCGGCATCGGCGGCGATGGTTTCGCTTACCACTTTCGCCAGGGTCCAGCCTTCCAGCAGGCCCACTTCGCCTTTCGCGGCTCGCGGGTAGTGGTTGTTCGCGTCCGGCACCACGGCAATAAAACGCACCGTTTCACTGTTCAGCTCACCGTCAGCGGCCTGGACGGACGGACACAGACCCTCGATACGTTTAGCGTTCGGCGCCAGGGTTTCCAGCCATAATTGGCCACGGCTCATTGCGTTACTCATCAGTTCACCTCCCGGGCAAAGAGCGCATGAATCTGTTCGGTATCGACCTGTTTACGCGTGTCGAAGTTGGTCAGGCGTTCGAGATACCAGTCGTAGTTATCGGTGCGATGTTTTGCCGGAACGCCTTTCGCTAGCGCCTCGTTCATGGCGGCTTTCACCGCGTTCACACCGTCGCCGACCAGCGCTTCCACCAGCCCGCTTTGGTAGCGAATTTCGCCACCGGTCATGCTCCAGATAAACGGACGGTCGCGGGAGTCATACTCTTCAATCCCGGCTTCCTGTTCGATAACCTGCGGGCCGTTCAGGCCCAGACGCGCTTCACGGGTGACAATCAGATAGCTGCACAGCGCGGCGGCGATAGACATCCCGCCGAAGCAGCCGACGGTCCCGGCGACAATGCCGACCACCGGGGTATAACGGCGCAGGTCAACAATCGCCGCGTGAATATCGGCAATCGCCGCCAGGCCGAGGTTGGCTTCCTGCAGACGCACGCCGCCGGTTTCCAGGCTCAGTACCGCCTGAGTCGGAATACCGTTGCGGTTATCTTCCGCCGCCAGCTCCAGCGCCGCCGCCATTTTGGCGCCGGACACCTCGCCCATACTGCCGCCCTGGAACGCGCCTTCAATCGCTACAACAACAGCTGGTTTGCCGTTAATGGTGCCTTTCGCCACCACCATGCCGTCATCGGCCTGCGGGACGATGCCCTGCGCGCCGAGCCACGGCGACATCACGCCTTCAAACGGGTCGAGCAGTTCACGGTAGCTGCCTTCATCCAGCAGCGCCTGCGCGCGCTGACGCGCTTTTAATTCGATAAAACTGCGGTCATCACGCATAGTTCACCTCTTCAAAAACCTGTTCGATACGGATGCGCGCCACGCCCGGCGTCGCGCCGAAGTCGTGGATAGTCAGTTGGCCCGCAGGCAGGCTGCTGACCGTCTGCAGACGGTTAATCAGTGCTTCCCAGCGGCTGCGGCTGTTATCGACGGAAGTGGTGATATCAATGGTTAACGTCTGGCCCTGGTCGGCGGTGAATAACACCTCCATATCCCCGGAGCCCACAACGCCTGCCAGCGCTTTGCCGCTTAAAGTGCGGCTGGCCGGTACGGTTAACGTAATGTGTTCCATAACATCCTCTTAATGCTTGAAATAGGGCGATTCGATGCGATCGAGAAACAGCGTGGCGGCAAGCAAATCGGCTGCGCCGCCCGGCGAGGCGTTCAGCGCCAACATGTGGCTATCGAGCGCCGCTAAGGCCGCCTGACCTGCCGGATGGGCGCTACCACCTGCACTCAGCACGGCGCGGGCGCCGTCCTGCATGGCATCAAGCCCTTCCAGCCCCGCGCGGGACAGCACGCAGGTATCGGTCAGCGAGGTCATGATGGCCATCAGCGCATCGAGCCTGGCGTGCGTTTCGCTGCTGCCGTTAAAGCGGCTTAAACGAAGCTGCGGCAGCGCGCGCTGCATGATGTGCGGAAACGCCTGCTGCGCCTCTTCTCTGGCACCCGGCACCTGATAACGGTGGGTGGCGCGTAGCCCCTTGCTGAAGACCTTCGGCGCGGCGGCATCCGGCAGTTTTGCCAGCTCGGCGGCGGTCATCGCTACCTGCTGCGCACTGCCCACGCCGCCGTGCATCGCCACCGCGCTGACCAGCAGCCCCAGCGCCCAAATCGCGCCGCGGTGGGTATTCACGCCGTCGGTGGCGGCCATCATCTGTTTCTCACCTTCTCGGCCTAGTCGCCCTACGGTTTGTCTCAGCGCAATATCGGCTGGCCGCTGCCAGCTCTGTTTCGCAAGCGCCTGAAACGTGGGGGTCAGGCTGTGCGCGGAGCGCTCCATTAGCGCAAGCGATAAATCGTGGTGCGCGCCGTTCCCCCGACTGTCCACCAGACCGGGTTTCGGGCTTAATCGTGCTTCGTCAATCAGACACTGCGTGGCGGTTCGCGCCAGCCATTCGGCACCGCCTTCAACCTGAATCTGGGGCAGAAGTTTCATTACCAGCTCCGGAATTTCGCAGGTGGGTTGTAAAGACCGCCGGACCATTCCACCAGGTCAGCGACGCTACCGGCTGCCAGCAGCGAACGGGTGGCGTCAGTACGACGAATGCCCATATCTTCCGGGTAGACCACTTTGCCGCTCTGACGCAGCTCAGCAACGCGTTTCGCGTCAACGCCCAGACCGATATCGGTGATACCGGCAACCGCAGCGACCATCGCGCGGCGTTCTTCCAGATCTTTGGCGCGGTAGAGGTAGGCGATACCTTCTTCAGTCAGCACGTGGGTCACGTCGTCGCCGTAAATCATTACCGGTGCCAGCGGCATACCGGAGGCTTTCGCCACGTCTACCGCATCCAGTTTCTCAACGAAGGTTGGTTTCACACCGGCCTGGAAGGTTTCCACCATCTGCACGACCAGTTTTTTACCGCGCTGCATCGGATCTGGTTCGGTGATCATGTTCAGCCAGGCTGGGGTCGCGTGGCGACGACCGTGCGGATCGTGGCCCATGTTCGGCGCGCCGCCGAAGCCGGAGAGACGACCGCGGGTCACCGTGGAGGAGTTGGCGTAGCCATCAACCTGCAAGGTGGAGCCGATAAACATATCCACCGCGTACTGACCTGCCAGCTGGCAGAAGGCGCGGTTGGAACGCATGGAGCCGTCGGAACCGGTGAAGAAGATATCCGGACGGGCGCGGATGTACTCTTCCATCCCCAGCTCGCCGCCGAAGCAGTGCACGCTTTCTACCCAGCCGCTTTCAATCGCCGGGATCAGCGTCGGATGCGGGTTCAGGGTCCAGTGTTTACAGATTTTGCCCTTCAGCCCCAGCTGTTCGCCGTAGGTTGGCAGCAGCAGTTCAATCGCCGCGGTGTTGAAGCCGATACCGTGGTTCAGCGACTGCACCTGGTGTTCCGCGTAGATGCCTTTAATCGCCATCATCGCCATCAGGATGTGTTCCTGTTTGATCAAACGCGGGTCGCGGGTAAACAGTGGTTCGATAAAGAACGGCTTGTCGGCGATAACCACGTAGTCAATCCAGGACCCCGGAATATCCACGCGCGGGAGGTCGCATTCGTCATCCACCAGTTCGTTCACCTGCGCGATGACAATGCCATCGTGGAACGCGGCGGCTTCCACCAGCGCTGGCGTATCTTCGGTGCTCGGCCCGGTGTAGAGGTTGCCTTTACGGTCAGCCTTATAACCGGCAATCAGCGCCACGTTCGGGGCCAGGTCGACGTAAAGACGGGAGTAAAGTTCGATGTAAGTGTGGATGGCGCCGATTTCCAGCTGACCATCTTCCAAC
The DNA here is from genome assembly GCF_005281115.1 of Citrobacter sp. wls710. NCBI lineage: Bacteria > Pseudomonadati > Pseudomonadota > Gammaproteobacteria > Enterobacterales > Enterobacteriaceae > Citrobacter > Citrobacter sp. wls710. The sequence goes on along the minus strand of NZ_SZXD01000045.1, from coordinate 72,749 downwards.
AGCTGCGAGATACGCAGGCTCTGGGTGCCGGAGAAGGAGAAGTCCAGCTTGCGGGCGATGCCTTTTTCAAAGATATCCAGATGCTCGCTGCGCCCGACGCTTGGCATGATCATGTGCAGGTCATGCACAATCTGCGGGTTCACCTCAGCCAGCATACGGGACAAGAAATCTGCCTGCTTTTGGTTATTCCCTTCTAATACCACGCGGTCACCCGGCGCGATCAGTTTTTCCAGCATCGCGGTCAGGTCTGCGGTCGGCAGCACCTTACCCTGCACCGGAACGGAAGCCAGACGGCGCTGTTTTTCCGTGCGGCGGGTGTTCCAGACTCGTGCTGGCGTTTGCCCAGATAACATTATTAACCTCCTGATTCAGCTAATCATTTTGATTGCTTAACACTGGAAAGAGTGTGCACCTTGGTGAGAAAGTCATCAATTAAGCGTAGGAAAGAATCATTAGCTTGAGAGTAATAATTGAAGTAACCATTTGTGACGATGATCAATTTACGCCGGGAGGGAGGAGGAAGCGGGTAATGCTACCCGCTTGCGGGAAATTACCTGTGCGCCGCCAGACGCTGGCGGATATCGTCGAAATGCTGACGGTTAAACAGCTTGCCGTTGAGAAAACGAGTTTTCAGTTCCCCTTCCTGCTCTTGCTCCCAGGTCTGTTCGTCATGCAGGCATAAATCACCTGCTTCATTCCTCGTCACACGCAGCAAACCACGGGCAGAGCGTTTTAAGCCATTATCGGTTTTCGGCTCTTTAAAGATCGTCCGCCCTTTACCGTCGACTTCTCCCCACGTAGCTTTCATCGCAAAACCGAAGGTGTCACGCGTGTTGTACTGATAGGTAAAAGAACCGACGCCAAACACCACATTTGAACTGGCAAAACCTTTCGCTTCCAGACGACGCAGGATCTCATTCGCCCGCTCAAGGGTGATGGAATCGCCATAAATCAGCCCCACATGTGGGTCGAGCACCTTGTAGCCTTTGGCGTTAACCGTGCCGCCAAATATCTCCCACAGCACCTCCACAGAGCCTTTCTCCTGTGCCGTACGATCGGCTCGGGTATCCTCATCCGCGCCAGTACCGCACAGGATCTCAACCGGGTTACCGCTGTCCGGGCGGAAAACCACCCGTCCCTCGCGCGCCAGAATGATGTTCTTCAGCTCGCGGGTGTACTCCGTCAGTACCTGCCAGTAATCCCACGTATCAGAGACAATCGACACAAATCCCTGCGGGTAGAGATCGGCAATCAGGCGGCGGAAGGTTTCAATCTCATGCTCACGCTCCCCCATACACATCACGCTGTGCTCGGTCGCCGGAATGCTGGCGCCGATAAAATAGGGCTCGCCGTCGGTGTAATAATCGCGGGCGTACAGCAGAGATGGAATACTGTCGGTCCCTTTAAAGCTCAACAAGTGGCCGCAGCCCGCCTGCATGGTGTCCTGCAATCCGGCCATACCGCGAAAGGAAAAGTCATGGCACTGGAAGTCCAGGTGCGTAAGGTCGCTACAGGTTTTCTGTGCCCAGCGCGCGCAGATTTTACGATAGTGATGCGCAATGGTGGCATTTGTTGACGCCTTCCACAGTTCTGCCGACAGCACGGTCTCCAGGTAATTCACCAACCAGAAAAACTCAGGTTGGGTATTGATGATAGTTAAAACGGGCACCGCCATCGGCACTTTGCTGCCTTCATCCAGCGCTTTGATGTGCAGCGGCAAATAGCCCAACTGATGCAGGGCGCGGATATGATCAACCGCTACCGCATCTTTGCCGAGATAGCTGTCCATGACCTGTTTGTATTCCCTGACCACCTCGTCTTCCGGACGGGCAAAGAATGCCTCGTTAAACAGATCAACCAGAAACCACTGCAGAAAACCTTGCAGGCCAAAAAACACCAGTTTGCCATCCGCCAACGGCGAGGAGAAAAAGCGATCGCAGCGCGGGGTAAAGTTGGAATACACGCGGCTGGTTCCTTGCGGATACTGTACGCGGTGAGAAACTTTGTAGCCGTCGATAGCCAGAATCGGGTTCATTTTCATAATCAGTATCTCCCTCAGGCGCGGTAAATCGCGTCAATATCGATAAGCTCAAGCTGCGGATGTTCCAGCGTCGGGGCAGCGAAAGAGGTGGTGGTGTAGATAGCATCAATACCGTTCGCAAACAGGTGTTCGACGCCCTTAGTGAAAAGACCGTGGGTAACATACAGGCTGACGCTACGGGCGCCAGCATCACGGAGTACCTGCGCAGAGCCGATGAACGTACCGCCGGCATCACACAGGTCATCAACAATCAGCATATCCCTGCCCCTCACGTCTCCAGCCACTAAAGCAAATCCCGTCAGCTTGCCACTTGCTACATCGCGTTTTTTGCTCAGGACGGCGTACTCCGCTACACCGACCGCTCTGGCAACGGCATCAATTTTCTTCAGCGCTCCGGCATCGGGGGCGACCAGCATTAGCGTTTTTTGCTGGAACTGGCGCTGCAAAGTCGCGCTGTGCAGCAGGCAAGTCTCTTGTGAAATCGCCACAAAATTATTGATAGCTGCCGCCGCCGCGTCGCTGTGCGGATCGAGCACCTTCACCTTATCGAATTGCAGCGTATTGAGCTGGCTGGCAAAGACTTTCAGCGCAAAGCTATCACCCGCCACCATATGGCGATCCTGACGTGCCCACGGCAACCAGGGAAGCTCGAGATGACTGACCAGTACATCCGTTTGATGGCGAACCGCCTCCACCAGTTGCGCCAACAGCATAAAGTCGTTCATGTCGCGCATTGCCGTCGCACGAATGCGCATCAGACGAGCAAAGGGAGGTAATACTTCAGTAACCTTCAACCAGACGGCACCATCAGGAAAAACACCGTGCGTCATTCCGTAGTCCTGGTCGTCCAACGTTAGTGTCAGTTTTATGCTCATCACGCTCACCTTTAATTGTGTCCCTTCGACACAATTAATAATGTCCCTAAGACACATATTAAGCAAGCACAAAATGCATTTTTTAGACCGCGGCATAATAGACTAATAAATAATAAGAAAAAACGAACCTTGCCCCCCGGTATTGGACTGGTACACTTGTGGGCGTTGCAAATCATCGTGAGTACTTTATGACCACCGAAGCCGACTACCTGAATCAATACGATGCCCGCCGCTTTCCCTCACCTCTGGTGACGGTCGATAGCGTGCTGTTTACCCTGCATCAACAGGCGCTGTGCGTATTACTGGTTGAACGTGCAAACCAGCCGCAAAAAGGGCGTTGGGGATTACCAGGTGGCTTCATTGATATCGAGCACGATGACTCCACTCGCGCCACAGCGCTACGCAAGCTCACTGAAAAAACAGGTGTTTTGCCTTCGTGGCTGGAACAACTGGATACCTTTTCCGGCCCGGATCGCGACCCGCGCGGCTGGAGTCTGACGGTTACCTGGTTTGCGCTAATCGCCTGGGTAGACTGTGCGCCGCACATCGCCAGCGTCAGCAATGCCCGTTGGGTCCCGGTTGATGAACTGAAAAATTATTCACTCGCGTTCGACCACGGAGACATCATTACGGCGGCCCTGCATCGCTTACGGCAAAAAACGATGTACTCACTCCTGCCTGTATACTGCTTGCCGGAGACATTTACCCATGGGCAACTGCTCGAAGCCACCGAGGTGATCCTCGGTCAGTCGATCCAGCGTAAAAGTCTGATTCGCCGCTTTGAAGCGTCAGGAATGTTTGAAGATACCGGAGAAAGCGTAGCGACAGGGACGCGTAAAGCTCGCCTGTGGCGACGAAAGCCCGACGTCGATTTTCATCTTTTCTCGCGTAACCTGCTGACTGACTAGCGACAAAATCACATATTGGCTAACCCGCAAGCGCTGCGCGCGGTATAGTTATTCTTTCCGATTATTAATTGCTCTGGTGTTATGGTTGAAATCACGTCCACAGAAATGATCCCACCTACTGATGATTCGCGAGAATTCCGCCCGATGCGCGGTATCAGTAACCGCCATTTGCAGACAATGCTGCCGCGTTTAATTCGCCGCAAGGTGAAGTTCGACGCCCATTGGCAGCGTCTGGAATTACCCGACGGTGACTTTGTCGATCTGGCATGGAGTGAAGATCCGCAACAGGCGAAGCACAAACCGCGCCTGGTGGTTTTTCACGGTCTGGAAGGCAGTCTGAACAGCCCGTACGCACATGGCCTGATTGAAGCAGCGCAAAAGCGTGGCTGGCTGGGCGTGGTGATGCATTTTCGCGGCTGCAGCGGCGAGCCAAATCGTCTCAACCGTATTTATCATTCTGGTGAAACAGAAGATGGCACCTGGTTTTTACATTGGCTGGAGCGCGAGTTTGGTCATGTGCCGACCGCGGCGGTAGGCTATTCACTCGGCGGGAACATGCTGGCCTGCCTGCTGGCCAAAGAAGGCAACGACATTCCCATTGATGCAGCGGTTATTGTCTCTGCGCCTTTCGTGCTGGAAGCCTGTAGCTACCATATGGAGAAGGGGTTCTCACGCGTCTACCAACGCTATCTGCTCAATCTGTTGAAAGCTAACGCCTCGCGTAAGCTACAGGCCTATCCGGGTTCGCTGCCGGTGAGTCTGACCCAGTTGAAATCCCTGCGTCGCATTCGTGATTTTGACGATCTGATCACCGCCAAAATCCACGGTTTTGCCGATGCTATAGACTATTACCGCCAGTGTAGCGCCATGCCATTGCTTAATCAGATCGCCAAACCGACGCTGATTATCCATGCCAAGGACGATCCGTTTATGGATCATCACGTGATCCCTGAACCGGAAAACCTGCCCTCACAGGTGGAGTACCAGTTAACTGAACACGGTGGACACGTCGGATTTATTGGCGGCACGGTGCGCCGCCCTGAGATGTGGCTGGAATCCAGAATTCCCGACTGGCTGACAACGTATCTGGAGGCGTCATCATGATTATCCCCTGGCAAGACATCTCCCCGGACGCACTGGACAATCTGATTGAAAGCTTTGTCTTGCGCGAAGGCACCGATTATGGTGAACATGAACGCTCGCTCGAACAAAAAGTCGCCGACGTCAAACGCCAACTACAATCAGGTGAAGCCGTCCTGGTGTGGTCCGAACTGCATGAAACGGTCAACATCATGCCGAGGAAGCAGATTCACGAGTAATCCGTAGCCGACGGCTGACTATAATAAAAAATCAACCTATTCATGGAGTTGTTATGTCTGCCAAACATCCGGTGATTGCGGTAACAGGATCCAGCGGCGCGGGGACCACCACCACCAGCCTCGCGTTTCGTAAAATTTTCGCGCAGCTAAATCTGCGCGCCGCCGAGGTGGAAGGTGACAGTTTTCATCGCTATACCCGTCCAGAAATGGACATGGCGATTCGCAAAGCGCGCGATGCCGGGCGGCATATCAGCTATTTCGGTCCCGAAGCCAATGACTTTGGTCTGCTGGAACAAACCTTCATTGAATACGGCCAGACGGGAACAGGTCAGTCGCGTAAATATCTGCACACCTACGATGAAGCCGTACCGTGGAACCAGGTCCCGGGAACGTTTACTCCCTGGCAGCCATTGCCTGAACCGACGGATGTCCTGTTCTATGAAGGGCTACACGGCGGCGTCGTCACCCCACAGCAAAATGTGGCCCGGCATGTCGATCTTCTGGTCGGCGTGGTGCCGATCGTTAACCTGGAATGGATCCAAAAGCTGACCCGCGATACCAGCGAGCGTGGACACTCGCGTGAAGCGGTGATGGACTCGGTTGTGCGCTCAATGGACGATTACATCAATTACATCACGCCGCAGTTTTCCCGTACGCACATTAACTTTCAGCGCGTACCCACCGTCGATACCTCAAACCCCTTTGCAGCCAAGAGCATTCCGTCGCTGGACGAAAGCTTTGTGGTCATTCATTTTCGTAATCTCGAAGGGATCGACTTTCCGTGGCTTCTGGCCATGCTGCAAGGCTCATTCATTTCCCACATCAATACATTAGTCGTACCTGGCGGCAAAATGGGTCTGGCGATGGAATTGATTATGCTGCCGCTGGTCCAGCGATTGATGGAAGGTAAAAAGATAGAGTGATGGACGGGATGTGCCCGATGGCGCTACGCTTATCGGGCATCACGTATTACGCAGCAACCACTTCATAGGAGTGGGTAATATTCACCGCCTTTTCCAGCATCAATGCCACAGAGCAATATTTTTCCGCCGAGAGATCAACAGCACGGGAGACCGACGCCTCTTTCAGATCGTTGCCGGTGACGATGAAATGCAGATTGATGTGGGTAAACAAACGCGGCGCTTCTTCACGGCGCTCAGAGGTGAGTTTCACTTCGCAGTTGGTCACATCCTGACGCCCTTTTTGCAGGATCGACACCACATCGATGGCGCTACAACCACCTGCCGCCATTAATACCATTTCCATCGGGCTCGGCGCTTTATCACCGGAGTTACCGTCCATCAAAATTTGGTGGCCAGAGGCGGACTCACCGAGGAAGGTTAACCCCTCAACCCACTTTACACGCGCTTGCATAATTCGTAACTCCAATGTTTCAATTTTCCTGACAGATTACGCGTACATAACAATTCTCGCAACGGAAGGCGACCTGCGTCATGCTGAAGCGAGACACCAGGAGACACACGGCGAAAGCTATGCTAAAACAGTCGGGATGCTACAGTAATACATTGACGTACTGCATGTATGCAGAGGACATCACATTACAGGCTGCAGTATATTTTTAGTAGCCCCCTTCCCAGGTAGCGGGAAGCACATTTTTGCAAACCCAGAGGCAGCGTCGTTTTCTGGCTCTGGAGACAGCTTATAACAGAGGATAACCGCGCATGGTGCTTGGCAAACCGCAAACAGACCCGACTCTCGAATGGTTCTTGTCTCATTGCCATATTCATAAGTACCCATCGAAGAGCACGCTGATTCACCAGGGTGAAAAAGCGGAAACGTTGTATTACATCGTTAAAGGCTCAGTGGCAGTGCTGATCAAAGACGAAGAAGGGAAAGAAATGATCCTTTCTTATCTGAATCAGGGCGATTTTATTGGTGAATTAGGCCTCTTCGAAGAAGGCCAGGAACGTAGCGCTTGGGTACGGGCCAAAACCGCATGTGAAGTCGCTGAAATTTCCTACAAAAAATTTCGCCAATTAATCCAGGTCAACCCGGATATTCTGATGCGCCTGTCTTCTCAGATGGCTCGTCGCCTGCAGGTCACGTCTGAAAAAGTAGGCAACCTTGCCTTCCTCGACGTCACCGGTCGTATTGCTCAGACTCTGCTGAATCTGGCAAAACAGCCTGACGCGATGACTCACCCGGACGGTATGCAGATTAAAATCACCCGTCAGGAAATCGGCCAGATCGTTGGCTGCTCTCGTGAGACCGTTGGTCGTATTCTGAAGATGCTGGAAGATCAGAACCTGATCTCCGCTCACGGTAAGACCATCGTCGTTTACGGCACACGTTAATCCCATCGAAATGGCGCGTTACCCGGTAGCGCGCCATTTTTGTTTGCTCCGATGTGGCGAAGACTGATTTATCACCCCGAGATCAACTACGCACTACGACAGACCCTGGTGCTGTGTTTACCTGTGGCTGTCGGTCTTATTATTGGTCAGCTTCATCTGGGGCTTTTGTTTTCCCTCGTCCCTGCCTGTTGCAACATTGCCGGTCTTGATACCCCGCATAAACGCTTTTTCAAACGTTTAGTTATTGGCGCATCGCTGTTTGCCGGTTGCAGCCTGATCATGCAGTTACTGCTGGCGCAAGATATACCACTGCCGCTCATCCTCACCGGCCTGACGCTGATTCTTGGCGTAACCGCTGAGCTAAGCCCACTGCATGCGCGACTGCTGCCAGCCTCGCTCATCGCGGCAATTTTCACGCTAAGCCTTGCCGGGAACATGCCCGTCTGGGAGCCATTGCTGATCTATGCACTGGGTACGTTGTGGTACGGTCTGTTCAACTGGTTCTGGTTCTGGATGTGGCGTGAGCAGCCACTGCGTGAATCGCTTAGCCTGCTGTACCGCGAATTAGCCGATTACTGTGAGGCTAAGTACAGTCTGCTGACCCAGCATGCCGATCCAGAAAAAGCGCTGCCTCCGTTACTGGTTCGTCAACAAAAAGCGGTGGATTTGATTACCCAGTGCTACCAGCAAATGCACATGCTGTCGGCGCATCACAATAATGAATACAAGCGACTGTTGCGTGCCTTTCAGGAAGCGCTCGATTTGCAGGAACATATTTCAGTTAGCCTGCATCAGCCGGAAGAGGTGCAAAAGCTGGTCGAGCGAAGCCACGCGGAACAGGTGATTCGCTGGAACGCGCGTACCGTCGCCGCCCGCCTGCGCGTACTGGCCGATGATATCTTGTATCACCGCTTACCGACTCGTTTCTCAATGGAAAAGCAGATTGGCTCGCTGGAGAAAATCGCCAGGCAGCATCCGGACAATCCGGTGGGGCAATTTTGCTACTGGCACTTCAGCCGTATTGCTCGTGTGCTGCGGACCCAGCGCCCGCTGTATGCCCGTGATTTAATGGCAGACAAACAACGGCGGTTGCCGTTGATCCCGGCGCTGAAAAACTATCTGTCGTTGAAATCCCCGGCGCTGCGTAACGCCGGGCGCATCAGCGTCATGCTGAGTATCGCCAGCCTGATGGGCAGCGCCTTACATCTGCCTAAACCTTACTGGATTTTGATGACGATCCTGTTCGTCACGCAAAATGGCTATGGGGCGACCCGGGTGCGTATTTTGCATCGTTCGGTGGGGACGCTCGTCGGACTGGTGATTGCGGGCGTCACATTGCACTTTCATATTCAGGAAGGTTTCACGCTGGCAGGCATGTTGCTGATCACATTAGGCAGCTATCTGATCATTCGCAAAAACTACGGCTGGGCCACCGTCGGCTTTACGGTTACGGCGGTATACACCCTGCAACTGCTGACGCTGAATGGGGAACAATTTATCGTGCCGCGGTTTGTCGACACGGTGATTGGCTGCTTAATCGCCTTTGGCGGCACGCTCTGGCTGTGGCCGCAGTGGCAGAGTGGTCTGTTGCGTAAGAACGCCCACGATGCGTTAGAAGCCGATCAGGAAGCCATTCGCCTGATCCTCAGCAACGATCCGCAGGCCACGCCGCTGGCGTATCAACGCATGCGGGTCAACCAGGCGCATAACACGCTGTTTAACTCACTGAATCAGGCAATGCAGGAGCCGGGATTCAACTCGCACTATCTGGCGGATATGAAACTGTGGGTCACGCACAGCCAGTTTATTGTCGAACACATCAACGCGATGACCACGCTGGCGAGGGAACATACGATGCTGACGCCGGATTTGGCACAGCGGTATCTGGAGTCCTGCGAAATCGCGCTTCAGCGCTGTCAGCAGCGGCTGGAATATGACGGACCGGGAAGCTCGGGCGATGTGAATATTCTCGAGGCACCAGAGATGCTGTCCCACGGTCCGTTAAGCACCCTGGAGCAGCATCTGCAGCGGGTTCTGGGGCATCTGAACACCATGCACACCATTTCGTCGGTCGCATGGCGTCAGCGCCCACACCACGGCATCTGGCTGAGCCGCCGACTGCGGGATATGAAAGGTTAAGATCGACTGCCGGATGCGCTACGCTTATCCGGCCTACGAATCAAACCTTACCCTGTAGGCCGGATAAGGCGCTCGCGCCGACATCAGGCAATCAGCCCACCACCTTCCCCACCGCCTGCGCGAAACGCTGCATCCCTTCCTCGATATCCGCGTCTTCCACCACCAGCGACGGCGCGAAACGCATTACGTCCGGCCCGGCATTCAACACCATCACCCCTTCGTGCGCGGCGGCGTAGAGGAAATCGCGCGCCCGGCCTTTAAACTGCGGCTTCAGCTCGGCGCCAATCAGCAGCCCCATGCCGCGAATATCGCTGAAAATATCGAACTGCTGATTAATCTGCTGCAAATGCTGCACAAACTTCTGACGTTTGCCCTGAATACCTTCCAGCACTTCCGGGGTGTTGATGATATCAAACGCGGCATCTGCAACTGCACAGGCCAGTGGATTACCGCCGTAAGTGGAACCGTGCGAACCCACGTGGAACGCGGAGGCAATTTCCTGGGTGGTCAACATGGCGCTCACCGGGAAGCCGCCGCCGAGCGCCTTAGCGCTGGTGAGGATATCCGGCGTCACGCCGTAGTGCATATAGGCAAATAAATCGCCGGTACGCCCCATCCCACACTGCACTTCATCAAATACCAGCAGCGCCTGATGCTGGTCGCAGAGTTCACGTAAACCTTGCAGGAATTCCGGGGTTGCCGCAGTAACTCCGCCTTCCCCCTGAATTGGCTCAACCACCACCGCACAGGTGTGATCGTCCATCACCGCTTTTACCGCATGCAGATCGTTAAACGGCACATGGATGATATCCGCCGGTTTTGGTCCAAAGCCGTCGGAATATTTCGGTTGCCCACCAACAGATACGGTAAACAGCGAACGACCGTGAAACGCATTATGAAAGGCAATGATTTTGGTTTTGAACGGGCTGTGGCGTACGCAGGCATAATGACGCGCCAGCTTAAAGGCGGTTTCGTTGGCTTCGGTACCAGAGTTCATGAACAGCACGCGTTCAGCAAAGGTCGCATCAATGATTTTACGACCTAAGCGCAACGCTGGTTCGTTGGTGAAAACGTTACTGGTGTGCCACAGGGTTTCGCCCTGGGTTTTTAACGCCTCAACCAGCGCCGGATGGCAATGCCCTAACGCGGTAACTGCAATGCCGCCCGCAAAATCAACATACTCTTTGCCCTGTTGATCCCAGACTCGACTCCCTTTTCCTTTTACCGGGATAAACTCAGCCGGTGCATAAATCGGCAGAATTACTTCATCGAATGTCGCGCGCGTAATCGCAGTTTGTTCAGTTGCCATGTCATTACCACCCTGTTAAGCAGAAATGCTAGTGAAATTATAATCACAAAATATGAATAAAAAATCACTGAATAGCAACCATAAATCACCGTTGGAGGAAATTATCCAGCAGCTGATGCCCCTGTTCGCTGAGAATACTCTCCGGGTGAAACTGCACACCTTCCAGATCCCACTCGCGGTGGCGAATACCCATGATCTCCTGTGTCTCACTCCAGGCCGTCACTTCAAAGCAGTCAGGAAGCGTTTCGGGGGCAACCACCAGAGAATGGTAGCGTGTCACGGTTAATGGGTTGGCGAGTCCCTGAAAAACGCCCTGCCCGTTATGCGTAATCGGCGAGGTTTTACCGTGCATCACTTTTGCTGCCCGAACCACGGTCGCGCCAAACGCCTGCGCCATCGCCTGGTGACCGAGACACACGCCCAGCAGCGGGATGTTGCCCGCGAAATGGCGAATAACGTCCAGCGAGATACCGGCATCATCCGGCGTGCAGGGGCCCGGGGAAATCACGATTTTTTGCGGATTCAGCGCGTCGATTTGCGACAGCGTCAGCTCGTCGTTACGCCTGACGAGAACATCAGCGCCCAGTTCGCAAAAGTATTGGTACAGGTTCCAGGTAAAAGAATCATAGTTATCGATAAGCAGGATCATGGCGGCTCCGGTACATAAGACCCGCGCTATTCTACTCAGTTTCCGGGGCTTCGCTTACCACTTTACGAAATATCGCCCGCAGGGCGGTCAGGTCGCCCATTGCCCCGCTCTGATTCGCCTGGTTCCACTCCTCAACCTGAATGTCATCCCAGCTCAGCATATACCCGGCATGAATCGCTAACTGTTCGAAGAAAATACGCTGCGCGAGACCGCTACCAATACGAAACGGATGCAGCACATTAATTTCGCAATAATAGTGCGCGAGGCGATCGACGAATTTGTCTTCCGGCAATCCCACCAGCCAGGACTCCTCTTCCAGGTCCTGCATCAGCGCATTGCCCTCTTTCTCGATATAGGCGAAATGGCAAAAGCGAGTATCGCCCTGGTAGATATCAACTTCCCGCAACTGCCCCGCCCAGTCGAAAATATCCTGGTATAACTGGCGATGAATGGCGCACAGGTGTGGCAAGCCACGCTTTAAAGGCCCCAACTCAATCGTCGCGGCGCGCAGTGCTGTTAATTCGTATGCCGCTTGTGCCAGACGCTGGGCCTGATGAATCCCCAGGCGGTTACGCATCACATTCAGACCGGGGTACAGATAAGGGTCACGTCCATCACCGAATTTATCGCTCATAGTGCCTCCTCAACTCTTCCAGACGCGCCAGGGCGTCTTCCGCGTTCAGAGTAACCTGTGGAATATCCACGCCTTCCAGTCGTCGGCTTCCCTGGAAATTGACATTACGCCGTTGCTCCCAGAGTCTGGACTTTTGTTTATCGGTGAGTTTTTTCACGTGACCTCCCTGAATGTAAGCGGCACTTGCCACAAGTATAAGCAGCAATTTCGGGTTACGCAGAGAAGGGAGAGAACGCGGGCAGGAACTACCCGCGCAAAATACGATTACGGCAGAACTTTAGCTGAAAGGATAACAATCGGTTTTGACGGGACATTCTGGTAAGGACCAACATCATGGGTCTGTACCTGAGAGATCTTATCCGCGACATCCATACCTTTCACAACTTTACCGAATACAGCATAGCCAAAGTCGCGTTGGCCGTGATCGAGGAAAGCGTTGTCTGCGATGTTGATAAAGAACTGGCTGGTCGCGCTGTCTTTATCTGCTGTACGCGCCATCGCAATCGTGCCACGGGTGTTACGCAGCCCGTTATCGGCTTCATTCTTGATTGGCGGGTTAGGTTTCTTCTGCTGCATCTGCTCGGTGAAGCCGCCGCCCTGTACCATAAAGCCCGGGATCACACGGTGGAACGTGGTGTTGTTATAGAAACCACTGTTCACATAATCGACAAAGTTTTGCACTGAAACCGGGGCTTTCTGGCTGTTCAGCTCCAGCTCAATGTTACCCGCAGAGGTGGTCAGCAGGACATGTGGGTCACCTTTTGCTGCCAGTGCTGCAGGGGAGAGAGCGGAAAGAGCGAGAACAGCTGCAACAGCCGCCAGAGTCGATTTGAGCATGAGAATTCCTTAACAAGAGCAGAAATGAAGCAAGTGAATTGATTCTAAAGAGCCTTCAAGGACAAGGCCATCCCTTTACTTAATTTTACGTACTTGAAACAAATGTAACCTCACAGTCGCAATACTCATTGTGATCGAGATCACATACAAAAATGTAACGGAGCAAGTTATTGCCATTAAATATTTAAATGTGTCACTAAAGCGCCTAAAATCTGCCCGCTCACGGCGCAGTCAATGCGCCTTACACTTCTATACAGGCCAGTCATGACTAACAGCAACCGCATTAAGCTCACATGGATTAGCTTTCTCTCCTACGCCCTGACAGGCGCGTTGGTAATTGTCACCGGGATGGTGATGGGAAATATCGCAGATTACTTCCATTTGCCCGTTTCCAGTATGAGTAACACCTTCACTTTCCTGAATGCCGGCATCCTGATCTCTATCTTCCTGAATGCATGGCTGATGGAGATTGTGCCCCTGAAAACCCAGTTGCGCTTTGGCTTTATCCTGATGGTTCTGGCGGTCGCCGGACTGATGCTCAGCCATAGCCTGGCCTTGTTCTCAGCAGCAATGTTTGTCCTTGGGCTGGTGAGCGGTATCACCATGTCGATTGGTACATTCCTGGTCACGCAGATGTATGAAGGTCGCCAGCGCGGTTCCCGCCTGCTGTTTACGGACTCTTTCTTCAGCATGGCTGGCATGATTTTCCCGATGGTGGCAGCATTCCTGTTAGCGCGCAGCATTGAATGGTACTGGGTTTATGCCTGCATCGGCCTGGTCTATGTCGCTATTTTCCTGCTGACCTTCGGTTGCGAATTCCCGGCGCTGGGCAAACACGCGCAGCAGTCAGACGCACCGGTAGTAAAAGAAAAATGGGGCATTGGCGTACTGTTTCTGTCCATTGCGGCTTTATGCTACATCCTCGGCCAGCTTGGTTTTATCTCATGGGTACCGGAATATGCCAAAAGTCTGGGTATGAGCCTGGGTGATGCGGGTAAACTGGTCAGCGACTTCTGGATGTCTTACATGGTTGGCATGTGGGCGTTTAGCTTTATTCTGCGTTTCTTCGATCTGCAGCGCATCCTGACCGTACTGGCGGGTTTGGCCACCATCCTGATGTATCTGTTTATCACCGGTACGCCAGAGCATATGCCGTGGTTCATTCTGACACTGGGCTTCTTCTCCAGCGCGATTTATACCACCATTATTACCCTCGGTTCCCAACAGACGAAGGTCGCCTCACCTAAACTGGTTAACTTCGTTCTGACTTGCGGCACCATCGGTACCATGCTTACTTTCGTCGTCACTGGCCCGATCGTCGCTCATAGCGGTCCAATGGCGGCACTGCAAACGGCTAACGGCTTGTATGCCGTTGTGTTCGTAATGTGCTTTGTTCTTGGGTTTGTCACGCGCCATCGCCAGCATAACGCTCCAGCCACGCATTAATCTCACTGCCGGGGACGCTTCCGCTTACCCGGCCTGCACACTACCGGATGGTGTCCGCGCCATCCGGCATATACCTCGCATCCCCCACCTCTCCAGGTGATGCAGGCCAATTCATACAAAAACCCCTTAATTTGTACGCTATTTATACAAACACGAAAAGCCAGTCAATTCCGTAACTTATAAAAATGTAGGTAAATCAGTCATATACCTCTTAAGGAGTATATGAGAGCGAATTTGATTTATATCAATAAGCGGGGTTGCTGAATCGTTAAGGTAGGCGGTAATAGAAAAGAAATCGAGGCAAAAATGAGCAAAGTCAGACTCGCTATTATCGGTAATGGTATGGTCGGCCATCGCTTTATTGAGGATCTTCTTGATAAATCCGACGCTGCCAATTTTGATATTACCGTCTTCTGTGAAGAACCCCGCAAAGCGTACGACCGCGTACACCTGTCTTCCTACTTCTCCCACCACACCGCCGAAGAGCTTTCTCTGGTGCGCGAAGGATTCTACGAGAAGCACGGCGTTAAGGTATTAGTGGGCGAGCGCGCAATTACCATCAACCGCCAGGAGAAGGTGATCCACTCCAGCGCGGGGCGTACGGTTTATTACGATAAGCTGATCATGGCGACTGGCTCTTATCCGTGGATCCCGCCGATTAAAGGTTCGGAAACACAGGACTGCTTCGTTTACCGCACCATTGAAGATCTCAACGCCATTGAGTCTTGTGCGCGCCGTAGCAAACGCGGTGCTGTCGTAGGCGGTGGTCTGCTGGGCCTGGAAGCCGCCGGTGCGCTGAAAAACCTCGGCGTTGAAACCCACGTGATTGAATTCGCTCCGATGCTGATGGCTGAACAGCTGGATCATATGGGTGGCGAGCAGTTACGTCGCAAAATTGAAAGCATGGGCGTGCGAGTGCACACCAGCAAAAACACGAAAGAGATTGTCCAGGAAGGCGTCGAAGCGCGCAAAACCATGCGTTTTGCCGATGGTAGCGAACTGGAGGTCGACTTTATCGTTTTCTCTACCGGTATTCGTCCACGCGACAAACTGGCTACCCAGTGCGGTCTGGACGTCGCTCCGCGCGGTGGGATCGTGATTAACGACACCTGCCAGACTTCTGACCCGGACATCTATGCCATCGGCGAATGCGCCAGCTGGAACAACCGTGTGTATGGTCTGGTGGCACCCGGCTACAAAATGGCGCAGGTTGCCGTTGACCATATCCTCGAAACCGAAAACGCCTTCGAAGGCGCAGATTTAAGCGCCAAGCTGAAGCTGCTCGGCGTTGACGTTGGCGGGATTGGCGACGCACATGGCCGCACACCGGGTGCGCGCAGCTACGTTTACCTCGACGAGAGCAAAGAAGTCTACAAACGCCTCATTGTCAGCAAAGATAACAAAACGCTGCTCGGCGCGGTTCTGGTAGGCGACACCAGCGATTACGGCAATCTGCTGCAACTGGTGCTGAACGCTATCGAACTGCCGGAAAACCCGGACTCATTGATCCTGCCAGCACATGCGGGCAGCGGCAAACCGTCTATCGGCGTCGATAAACTGCCGGACAGCGCGCAGATTTGTTCCTGCTTCGACGTCACCAAAGGCATGCTGGTTGCTGCTATCAATAAAGGTTGCCACACCGTTGCGGCGCTGAAAGCTGAAACCAAAGCCGGTACCGGTTGCGGTGGGTGTATCCCACTGGTAACGCAGGTCCTGAACGCTGAACTGGCGAAACAGGGTATTGAAGTTAACAACAACCTGTGTGAACACTTCCCGTACTCGCGTCAGGAACTGTTCCATCTCATTCGCGTAGAAGGCATTAAAACCTTCGAAGAGTTGCTGGCAAAACATGGGAAAGGCTACGGCTGTGAAGTGTGTAAACCGACCGTCGGTTCCCTGCTGGCCTCGTGCTGGAATGAGTACATTCTCAAACCTCAGCACACACCGCTGCAAGACACCAACGACAACTTCCTGGCGAATATCCAGAAAGACGGCACCTACTCTGTAATCCCGCGCTCCGCTGGCGGTGAAATCACCCCTGAAGGTCTGGTGGCCGTGGGGCGTATCGCGCGTGAATTTAACCTGTATACCAAAATCACCGGCTCTCAGCGTATTGGCCTGTTCGGCGCACAGAAAGATGACCTGCCGGAAATCTGGCGCCAGTTGATTGAAGCCGGTTTCGAAACCGGTCATGCCTATGCTAAAGCGTTGCGTATGGCGAAAACCTGCGTGGGCAGCACCTGGTGCCGCTACGGCGTGGGCGATAGCGTCGGTTTCGGCGTCGAGCTGGAAAACCGCTACAAAGGCATCCGTACGCCGCACAAGATGAAGTTCGGTGTCTCCGGCTGTACCCGTGAATGCGCGGAAGCCCAGGGCAAAGACGTGGGTATCATCGCCACGGAAAAAGGCTGGAACCTGTACGTTTGCGGTAACGGCGGGATGAAACCTCGTCATGCGGATCTGCTGGCGGCGGATATCGATCGCGAAACGCTGCTGAAGTATCTCGACCGCTTCATGATGTTCTACATCCGCACTGCCGACAAACTGACCCGTACCGCACCATGGTTAGACAACCTGGAAGGCGGCATCGAGTATCTGAAATCGGTCATCATCGACGACAAGCTGGGCCTGAACGAACATCTGGAAGAAGAGATGGCCCGTCTGCGTGAAGCGGTGGTCTGCGAGTGGACAGAAACCGTTAACACCCCATCTGCGCAGGTTCGCTTCAAGCACTTCATCAACAGCGACAAACGCGACCCGAACGTCCAGGTTGTGCCTGAACGTGAACAACATCGTCCGGCAACGCCTTATGAGCGTATCCCGGTGACTCTGGTGGAGGAAAACGCATGAGCCAGTGGCAAAACATCTGCAAAATCGATGACATTCTGCCTGCAACAGGCGTCTGTGCCCTGTTAGGTACTGAACAAGTCGCGATTTTCCGCCCGTATCACAGCGACCAGGTGTTTGCGATCAGCAACATCGATCCGTTCTTTGAGTCCAGCGTGCTTTCTCGTGGTTTGATCGCTGAACATCAGGGAGAACTGTGGGTCGCCAGCCCGCTGAAGAAACAACGCTTTCGTTTAAGCGACGGACTGTGCATGGAAGACGAACAGTTCTCGGTAAAACATTACGAAGCGCGAGTAAAAGACGGCACGGTGCAGTTGCGCGGTTAATAAATTTTTGGGAGGCGCAACGCCTCCCCTTTTTTGACGTATTTGTAGGTCTTTTATTTGTAGGCCTGATAAGCGTAGCGCCATCAGGCAATTGCACAAGCACATTGCCGGATGGCGGCATAAATGCCTTATCCGGCCTACGGTTACGATTTCTTTTTATTGTTTGTACTTCAAGGATAATCAACACATGTTCACAGACACTATCAATAAGTGTGCGGCTAATGCTGCGCGCATCGCACGCCTGTCGACTAATAACCCGCTCGGATTCTGGGTCAGTTCGGCAATGGCAGGGGCCTATGTCGGTCTCGGCATCATTCTTATTTTCACCCTCGGCAATCTGCTCGACCCATCCGTACGTCCTCTGGTGATGGGTGCAACCTTTGGTATCGCCTTAACGCTGGTCATCATCGCGGGTTCTGAACTGTTTACCGGTCACACCATGTTCCTGACGCTCGGCGTTAAAGCGGGCACCATCAGCCACGGTCAAATGTGGGCCATTTTGCCGCAAACCTGGCTGGGTAATCTGGTCGGATCCGTGTTTGTCGCCCTGCTTTATAGCTGGGGCGGCGGCAGCCTGTTGCCGGTCGATACCAGCATCGTGCATTCGGTTGCACTGGCGAAAACCACAGCGCCTGCAACGGTGCTGTTCTTCAAAGGCGCGCTGTGTAACTGGTTGGTTTGTCTGGCAATCTGGATGGCAATTCGTACCGAAGGCGCAGCGAAATTCCTCGCTATCTGGTGGTGTCTGCTGGCATTTATTGCTTCCGGCTACGAGCACTCAGTTGCCAACATGACGCTGTTTGCCCTCTCCTGGTTCGGTCATCATAGCGAAGCCTATACCCTGGCCGGAATTGGTCATAACCTGTTGTGGGTGACACTCGGTAATACTTTGTCCGGTGTCGTATTCATGGGATTGGGTTATTGGTATGCTACGCCAAAATCGGAGCGTCCGGCTCCGGCAAAAATCAATCAGCCAGAGGCTGCTGCCAATAATTAAGGGGTAATGTCGTGGACCATTTGCCTATATTTTGTCAACTACGTGACCGCGACTGCTTGATCGTCGGCGGTGGTGATGTCGCAGAACGCAAAGCGCGGTTACTGCTGGAAGCGGGCGCCCGTATAACGGTTAATGCGCTGGCGTTTATTCCGCAGTTCACCGTATGGGCAAATGAAGGCATGCTGACACTGGTTGAGGGGCCGTTCGATGAGTCCCTGCTCGATCCTTGCTGGTTGGTTATCGCCGCCACCGATGACGATGCTGTTAACCAAAGCGTCAGCACCGCAGCAGAATCACGGCGTATCTTCTGCAACGTGGTCGATGCGCCAAAAGCAGCCAGTTTTATCATGCCCTCCATTATCGACCGCTCGCCACTGATGGTGGCGGTCTCCTCTGGCGGCACTTCACCGGTGCTGGCCCGTCTGCTGCGTGAAAGACTCGAATCCATGCTGCCTCAGCATCTGGGCCAGGTCGCGCAATATGCCGGCAAGCTGCGCTCTCGGGTTAAAAAACAGTTTGCCAGTATGGGTGAACGTCGCCGCTTCTGGGAAAAATTGTTCATTAATGACCGCCTGGCGCAGTCGCTGGCAAACAGTGACACAAAAGCCATCGAAGAAACCACCGAGCAGTTGCTTAGCGAACCACTGGATCACCGTGGAGAAGTGGTGCTGGTTGGTGCCGGTCCTGGCGATGCCGGGCTGCTGACGCTGAAAGGGCTGCAGCAGATCCAGCAGGCAGACGTAGTGGTTTATGACCGTCTGGTTTCCGACGATATTATGAACCTCGTGCGCCGCGATGCCGACCGGGTGTTCGTCGGTAAACGTGCGGGTTACCACTGCGTACCGCAGGAAGAGATTAACCAGATCCTGCTGCGTGAAGCGCAACAGGGTAAACGCGTCGTGAGACTGAAAGGTGGCGACCCGTTCATCTTTGGTCGCGGTGGCGAAGAGCTGGAAACGCTTTGCCACGCCGGTATTCCATTCTCTGTCGTACCGGGTATTACCGCAGCCTCCGGTTGTTCCGCCTATTCCGGCATTCCACTGACCCATCGTGATTACGCCCAGAGCGTTCGTCTGGTTACCGGGCACCTGAAAACCGGCGGCGAGCTGGACTGGGAAAATCTGGCGGCAGAGAAACAGACGCTGGTGTTCTACATGGGGCTGAACCAGGCGGCCACGATTCAGGAAAAACTGATCGAATTTGGCATGCAGCCCGATATGCCGGTTGCACTTGTAGAAAACGGCACCTCCGTGAAACAACGCGTCGTCAACGGTGTGCTGACGCAGCTCGGGGAATTAGCGCAACAGGTTGAAAGCCCAGCGCTAATTATTGTTGGTCGTGTGGTAGGCCTTCGCGATAAGCTGAACTGGTTCTCTAACCATTAATTAAAAAAAGCCCTGTTCCCCAGGGCTTTTTTTTACAACTACTCGTAACTTCGAATTAACTTTACTTAAAATTGAATTAAGCAACCCAAATTAAATTCATGAAGTGAATTTGATTATTAATAATATTGCGTAAAAACTCTTTCATTAGCCAAATTCGCCCCACATCCATTCATACCGCAAATAGTATCGTTAAGTATTCAATTTGACCTACCCAGGTTATCGGGTGATAAAATAAACACTAAAGGATAATTTTACTCTGGCCATTTCATCATTGCCTGTATCGCTATCTGCATATATTTAGTACGCAAGGAAAATATTAATCAAGGATGAACCCTATGCAAAAGAAAAAACTTATTTCTATCGCTATAGCTCTCGCGATGCAAAGTTATTACATTCCGGCCATCGCCGCAGAGAATAACGATGATGAAAAAGAATGTCCCAGTAATATCTCCTCCCTGCCTAAAGAAAAGCGCGAAAAACTCTCACCGGCCTGCCTTGCTACATTATCTGAAAAAGATAATCACTGGGGCTGGGTTGCTGGCGGCGTTGCTGCGCTGGCCGCGGGCGTGGCTATTGGCGTTGAAAATAACAGTGGCGGAGATTCCACTCATTCTTATATGCCCCCTACGCCCGACAATGGCGGCGACGTAACCCCGCCCGACGATGGCGGCGATGACGATGTGACCCCGCCCGATGATGGCGGCGATGATGATGTGATCCCGCCCGACGATGGCGGCGATGACAATGTAACCCCGCCTGACGATGGCGGCGATGATGATGTAACCCCGCCCGATGATGGCGGCGATGACGATGTGACCCCGCCCGATGACGACGACACGCCCCCAGATAACTCTGTTACTACCTTCAGCAACGGCGTCACCATCGATAAAGGCAAAGACACCCTGGCCTTCGATAGCTTCAAACTGGATAGCGGCAGCGTTCTCGAGGGTGCCGTGTGGAATTATTCAGAACAGAACAACCAGTGGCAGCTCACCACCCTGGACGGCAAAACGCTGAACGTCTCCGGCTGGGACGTGACCGACGCCAATGCCGCCGTGATTGAAGGCACCCAGGAAAACGGTCTCTACTGGAAGTACGACAGCCGTGGCTATCTGATTATTGCCGACGATAAAACCACGGTTATCAGCGGCGACGACGAATCGCATTCCACCGATCGCGGCATGGATATCAGCGGCCAGGGCAGTACCGGCGCGATTATTTCCGGCGATAGAACCGTCAACACGCTCACCGGGGACTCCAGCGTGACCGACGGTGCCACCGGTATGGTTATCTCCGGAGACGGCACCACCAACACCATTTCGGGCCACTCAACGGTGGACAACGCCACCGGCGCGCTGATTTCCGGCAACGGCACCAGCACCGATTTCTCCGGCGACATTACCGTAAGCGGCGGCGGCACCGCCATCATCATCGACGGCGACAACACCACGATTAAGAATACCGGTACCTCCAACATCAACGGCGCAGGCTCCACCGGCACCGTCATTGACGGCAATAACGCCCGCGTCAACAACGACGGTGATATGACCATCACCGACGGCGGCACCGGCGGCCACATTACCGGCGACAACGTGGTTATCGATAACGCCGGGAGCACCACCGTCAGCGGCGCGGACTCCACGGCGCTGTATATCGACGGCGACAACGCGCTTATTATCAACGAAGGTAATCAGACTATCTCCGGCGGCGCCATCGGTACGCAAATTGATGGCGACGGCGCCCGTATCGCCAATACCGGCGATATCGCGGTGGATGGCGCAGGCTCTGCCGCCGTAGTTATCAATGGCGATAACGGCAGCCTGACCCAGGCGGGCGATCTGCTGGTGACCGATGGCGCGATGGGTATTATCACCTACGGCAGCGGCAACGAAGCCAAAAATACCGGTAACGCCACCGTGCGTGACGCAGACTCAGTGGGTTTTGTGGTCGCAGGCGAAAAAAACACTTTCAAAAACAAAGGGGATATTGACGTCAGACTTAACGGCACCGGCGCGCTGGTGAGCGGCGATACGTCGCAGGTGACGCTGGATGGCGATATTAACGTAACCTCAGTGCAGGACAGCGAAGGCATATTCCGCACCGCAACCGGGGTGAGCGTGAGCGGCGACAGCAATACCGTTGATATCACCGGCAATGTGAATATCAACGCCGACTACGGGCAGGACGCTCTGGCTCAATCCGACACGCCGATAATCGGCGTCACCGTCAGCGGCGACGGCAACGACGTGGCGCTTAATGGCGCACTGAATATCGACGATAAAGATCTGTCCGCCGTCAGCGGCCAATACCTGGACGTTATTGGCCTGAACGTCACCGGTGATGATAACAACGTTGAGATCGGCGGCGGTATTAACATCACCCACGGCGAACAACCGGATGATGGATACTCCGCAGAGGTTGTGGGCATTAACGTCAGCGGTAACAGTAACGTCACGCTAAGCGGCCATTCGACCATCGATACAAACACGATAATGGGGGGTCATGTCATTCTGGCGCAGGTCAGTAACGGCGGTTCCCTGATACTGAACGACGACTCGGTTATTGAGGTTACTTCCAGCTATATACCCACGGGTTATTACACCGATTACGCCTTATTAATGGGTAACGGAAGTGGAGCCTCTGTTGAAAACAAAGGCGATATCACAAGCTACGGCGTGTATTACATTATGCGCGCTGATAACGGCGCAGAAATCAGCAATAGCGGCAATATTCTGTCTTACACCACCGGCGATGGCAGTAATATTGAGGATCGTTCCGCCATTGTTCGCGCCGACGGTAAAGGCTCTGTTGTACGTAACAAAGCGGATGGCGACATTACCGTCATTTCTGACCAGACTCCACGGTCCAGTGGCGGTTATGGCGTATACCCAATGAAATGGTATAACCATACTTTTTACGCCATGCTGGCGTCCAATTATGGCGATGTCGTTAACGATGAGGGCGCCACGATCCATTTGCAGGGGGCGGGCGTGTATGGCGTCGCTGCCAGCAGAGGAACCGCATCAAACGCGGGCGATATCTACCTGGACGGCTTTGTTCCGACGCTGGATGATGAAAATAACATCACCGACACAAATTACTGGAAACCATCGCAGCTTTATCTCACCAGTTCGGGGATGGTCGCTGGCTCCACCGATGGTGACGGCGACGCCACCGCTATCAACACCGGCACCATTACCGTCAACAACGCCGGGTTCGGCATGATGGCGCTTAATGGCGGCACCGCCATTAACCAGGGTATGATCACCCTGACCGCCGATGAGGGCGTTGAAGGCCAGGCAAACCAGTTAGTCGGCATGGCGGCGCTCAACGGCGGCGTCGTCATCAATGACACTACCGGCGTGATTAACATCGACGCCGATTACGGCCAGGCGTTTCTGAGCGACAGTTCCAGCTACATCATCAATAACGGCTCCATCAACCTTAACGGCAGCCCGATGGATGACGCTGATTCCCATATGGGCGACGCACCAACGGATAAAATCTGGATTCAGTCCCTGCCTGGCAGCGGCGACAGCGACACCCAGACTTCTGACGCGGGTTTCTTCACCAATGGTACGCTGGCAAACTACGGTACTGAAACCCTGAACGGTGATGTGGACGTTAGCGGGGGCTGGTTGTACAACGAGGCTGGCGCTTCACTTACCGTCAACGGCACCCTGACGATTAACGGCGGGGCTAACGCGCTGGCCAACTACGGGACGCTGGACGCGGATGCTATTTCCACCTGGCACAGCCTCTTTAATGAAAAGGGCGGCAGCATCACCACCGATCTGTTAACCCTTAACGGCGACGTTACTTTCTACAATGACGGTGATTTTACCGGCTCCATCGCGGGTGACAGCTACAAGCAGGAAATCGTTAACACCGGCAACATGACGGTGGCGGAAGACGGCAAATCGCTGGTCAGCGGCAGCTTCTACTTCTATAACCAGCAGGGCGCAACGCTTACCAACAGCGGAAGCGCGGTGGAAGGCGGCGAGAACACCATTATCAACCTGACACGCGCCAATGATTCGCTGACCCAGGTGAACAGCGGCACCATCACCGCCACTAACGGTTACAGCGCCATCACCACGGTCAACGGCAGCAATGACCCCAAATGGATCTGGAACACCGAAACCGGCGTGATCAATGGTATTAACCCGGATGCGCCGCTGATTAACCTGGGCCGCGGCTATAACTTTGGCAACCAGGGCACTATCAACGTGCAGGGCGATAACGCCGTGGCGATTAGCGGCGGCACCAGCAGCTATGTAATCAACCTGGTCAACAGCGGCACCATCAACGTCGGTACCGAGCAGGGCAAGGAGGACGGTACCAACGGCACCGGGCTTATCGGTATCAAAGGCAACGGTAAAGCCACCACTATTAACAACGCCGCAGACGGCGTGATCAACGTTTACGCCGATGACTCGTATGCGTTTGGCGGCCAGACCAAAGCCATCATTAACAACGGTGAAATCAATCTGCTGTGCGACAGCGGCTGCGACATCTACGCACCGGGCACCACCGGTACGCTGGATGACCACAACGGTACGGCAGACATCGTTATCCCAGATGCGGCTACCGCCCCAACCGAGGGCAGCATCCCCACGCCGCCAGCGGATCCAAACGCGCCGCAGCAGATCTCCAACTATATTGTCGGCACCAACGCCGATGGCAGTTCCGGTACGCTGAAAGCCAATAATCTGGTGATTGGTGACAACGTGAAGGTGGATACCGGTTTTACCAGCGGCACGGCGGAGACCACCGTGGTGGTGGATAACGCCTTCACCGGCAGCAATATCCAGGGTGCGGACAACATCACATCCACCAGCGTAGTGTGGAACGCCCAGGGTAGCCAGGACAGCGACGGCAACGTTGATGTCACCATGACCAAAAACGCCTATGCCGACGTGGCCACCGACGCCAGCGTTTCTGGCGTGGCGAGTGCGCTGGACGCTGGTTACACCAACAACGAGCTGTACACCAGCCTTAACGTGGGTACTACCGCCGAGCTGAACAGCGCGCTGAAACAGGTAAGCGGCAGTCAGGCCACCACGGTATTCCGTGAAGCGCGTGTACTCAGCAACCGCTTTACCATGCTGGCCGACGCGGCGCCGCAGATTAAAGACGGCCTGGCGTTTAACGTGGTAGCGAAAGGCGACCCGCGCGCCGAGCTGGGCAACGATACCCAGTACGACATGCTGGCATTACGCCAGACGTTGGATCTCACCGCCAGCCAGAATCTGACGCTGGAGTACGGTATTGCGCGTCTGGATGGCGACGGTTCGAAAACCGCGGGCGATAACGGCCTGACCGGCGGCTACAGTCAGTTCTTTGGTCTGAAGCACAGCATGGCGTTTGATGAAGGTCTGGCGTGGAACAACAGCCTGCGTTATGACGTGCACAACCTCGACAGCAGCCGTTCTGTCTCATATGGCGACACCAACAAGGTGGCGGATTCCGACGCACGTCAGCAGTATCTTGAGCTTCGCAGCGAAGGAGCGAAAACTTTCACCATGATGGGCGATGCGCTGAAAGTCACGCCATATGCCGGGGTGAAATTGCGTCACACCATGGAAGATGGCTACAAAGAGCGCAGTGCCGGAGATTTTAACCTGTCGATGAACGCTGGCAGCGAAACCGCTGTAGATTCCATTGTCGGCCTGAAGCTGGATTACGTTGGGAAAAACGGCTGGGGTGCCACCGCCACGCTGGAAGGCGGCCCGAACCTGAGCTACAGCAAGAGCCAGCGTACAGCGTCATTACAGGGTGCGGCGGGTCAATCGTTCGGCGTGGATGACGGTCAAAAAGGCGGCGGCGTTAATGGTCTGGCAACCATCGGCGTGAAATACAGCACCAAAGACGCCAGCCTGAATCTGGATGCTTACCAGTGGAAAGAGGACAACATCAGCGATAAAGGCTTTATGTTAAATTTCAGAAAAACATTCCGCTAATAAATTAAATCGGCAGCCTGGTATTACTTATTAATACCAGGCTGTTTTAATTTAAAAACAATTCACTAACCATATGTTTTATATAAAAATTACCAAGTCCTTTTCTGGACTACTTAAGTTTTATGTTAGTTGATATCCTAACCGCCGAGAAATGGATTTCATCCATTTTAAAATAGATATCTAACAAGGATTTTTAACATGTTTAAATTTGCAAAAATCACCATTGTCGCTGGGGTTCTGGCTACACTGACCGCATGTACTGGTCATATCGAAAACAAAAAAAATAACTGCAGCTACGATTATTTCCTGCATCCGGCAATTTCAATTTCTAAAATTATTGGTGGCTGTGGCCCGGCTGCAGATCAGTAATAGACGTTATTGCGCAGATACAAAAAAACCGGGTATTTCCCGGTTTTTTGCATTTTCAGATTCTATGCTCATTCATATGCTATCGCATTCACGCTTTCACGCAAAATACGTAGTACGGTCTCTTCTCCACTCCGGTTTGGATTAATACGAATCGTATAATCGCCCAGCGACGGATTTGCTTCGCGAAACGTCCCGGAAAGACGATAAAACAGAGGAGGGATCTCATATTTCGACTCTGCCCCCACCGGATACGGTAATGCGCCTTTCTCTTGCGCCGCTTCCAGTACGCGGGCGGCAATCGGCTGATGAAACTCAACAATTAGCACCTTCGACTGGGCATTGGCAATAACCGCCTTTTTCACCTCAGGTATCACGCCGCTATTGAGTAGCGTCAGTAATCGTTCAGAAACGCCAGCCTGTACCGCATGCATCACCGGAGCAAAAACCAAACCACGAAGCACCTCCAGGGCCTGCGCCCCCTGAATCTGGCTGCCGCCGGAATAGAGAGTCGCACGGATTCTGGCGATAACCTCCGCCTTGCCGATAACCGCCCCAACTCCCTCCGGACCAAAGAGCTTGAAGCAGGAAAATGTAGACAGCGTCGCCCCATGTTCACAGCCGATACCGTCTACCTTCATGACGGCGTAGTTATCATCGGTTAACGTCGGTACGCCGCAGCGCGCAATCTCCGCCAGTACCTCGGTTAAAATGTAACGATCCTGCGGCTGCTGACGCGTATGTTGCACCAGCGCGGCATCCGGGCGATGCTGCGTAATAACCCGCGTGATTTCCGGGAGGCAGTTGAAATCTGCCCTGACCAGAGTAATGCCCATCTGCTCGATGAGTACCTGTGTTGTGGGGTAAACGGGCGCATCATGAACCAGCAGTCGCTGGCCGGGTTTGAGCAGCGCCGCCAGTCCGGCGCGTATCGCACCGGTACCAGCCCCCTGAACCAACACACCGGCCTCAGCATGAAATGCCTCGGCCAGCACTTTTTCCACACGCTGCGTCACCCGAGGCTGATTCAGCCCCGGCACCAGTCCCAAGTCACCTCCGGCCAGAAAATCAGCGCCGGGAAAGTGACGGCAGATCGTATCCACCAGCGCAAACTGCTTCTGCTGCGCTTCTGCGAGCGTCAGGCTTTGCAGAGGGAATGTTTTCATTTTTTACGCCTCCTCAAGCCGGAACAAACAGACCAAACCAGTAGAGAATATTCAGCACAATACCGGTGATCATCACCGCCACGACCGGGGCCGCCATCTTCTGAACCGGACGCCCTATCGATTCGTTGAGGAAGTAAATCGCCACCGCAATCGAGAAGCCGGTGTAGCCCGCCATCTTGATAGCGGCAAAAATCGAGCCGACCAACAGCGCCATTTCCATCAGCATATTCATGGCATTACGAATATTGTCCGACGCGTTACGCACTGACGGATACCGTCCCAGCCATTTGCCAATCGAACGCAGCAGCAGCACTTCCGCTGAAATCACGATAGCGCCAAGGATTGCCGCAATCCACGGGTTCGGCGCCAGGTAGCCAACGGAATAGACGAACGTGAAGCCCGCTACCGCATAAACACCCGTCGCCAGCGCGGTTGTCGCAATCATTGGCACAAAACCCAGCCCGCGCATAAATTCCGCCAATGCCGCCTGGTTAACCAGTGTCTGCGATTGCTCCGGCGTAATTCCCGCCGAGTAAGCTTTTTCCAGCGTAAAAATCGAAACTTCACTGCCGGCGAAAATCTTCATACTGGCGACGGCGGCAATCAACGCGCCGACAATGGCGATGTACGGCAGGTTTTTAATAATCCGCGAAGTTCTCTCTTCAAAGACCGATAACCCGCTGGCATCTATCTCGTCATCACCACGATGGCGAATATCATGCGTAATGGCGATGGCCAACAGCATCATCATCCCGACGAAGATCTCAATGGATTCCGGGTTCAGATGCGGGAAGTAACGCACGACCACCACACGGGTCATCAGTACCACTACCGCGGCGACAATGCTGTGCTTCCAGCCAAACTGGTAAAAAATCGCCACCAGCGGGAAGAGTGCGAATGCAGAAACCACCGGAGAACTCAGCTCGCCGAGGCTACCCAGCACATCAACCGGCAACGCCGTGAGCAGATGGTTTACCGGCAGCAGGCAGGTCAGAATCAATACGCCCCAGATAGCGCCCAGACCGAACGCCAGCAGGCTGTTCATCGCCAGCACACCGAGAATGTCCGTTGGCAGGAACAGCAGCCAGGCGTTAAGCAAACCTGTTTTTAGGGTAAAAGAGATCCCCACCGACGCCACAAAACCGATACTCAGACCAAACGCGATACTTCCCGCCTCGCGGCGGTTCATGTATCCCTCGATCAGCTGCGGCAGAATCGGACGGATACCGTCATGAAAGACAGCCGCCGAGCGATGCGCCAGAAGTGACGTCATGCCGGTCAGGCAGGCCACCAGCACAATCTGAATGTACAGATCCATAGTCATGCCTTTTATTTCAGATGGTTAACCAGCATCGGTATCGCATGTTCAACATGTTCGACGGAGAGGCCAAAAGCCACTTTCCCTTCCGCAACCATTTTTGCGATATGTTCGTCTTTCGCCTTAATACCCGGCCTGGCGATAGTGCAGCTTTTGTTGTAGCCAATCACCGCAATGGCAATCGACAGCGCTGCGCCCGCGCCGGTGTTACAAGCGCCGATGTAGTAATCCAGTTGTCCGGATTTCACCTTCATCGCCGCTTCCATATCGTTATGAATGGACACCTCAAAGCAGCCAGGAGCGGCGGTTTCGATGGTCTTTTTAATCTGCTCACGTTGTAAGCCAGCAACGCCAATCTTTTTCATGATTCTGTCCTTATTGGAAAAATTGTGAGGGGTTATCACGTAACATCGTGTCCACATCGGCCTGGCTGAATCCTGACTGGCGCAACTGTGGGATAAAAGTGGTTAACAGATAGTCATAGCCATTGCCGCCATTGGCTTTTAAATGCGAGCGGCGGGTAATGTCCATAGAGAGCATCACGCGATTTAACAGCCCACGATTGCGTAGCGCGTGCAGCATGCCAATGCGTTTCTCATCCGGGTAATAGCTGTTTTTACCGATGGTATCGAACTGCACATACGCGCCGAGATCGATCATGCGTAAAATATTGTCGAGGTTATCTTTCAGGTCGCAGTGACCAACGGTTACGCGAGAAAGGTCAACGCCGTACGTCCTCAGCAGGGTCAGTTGTTCTAATCCCATGGTGCTAAAAGAGGTATGGGTCGAAATGGGGCGTCCGGTTTCGTTATGCGCGCGCGCTGCGGCGATAAACACCTTCTCTTCAAGCGGCGTAATCACTCCTTCACTGGAGCCGATTTCCGCGATAATTCCAGCCTGCAACTCAGTGCCATCGATACCGATGATAATCTCATCGATCATCTCTTGCGCGAGCTGTTCCACGCTACGGGTCGCAACATGCTCGGGAAAAAAAGCATCCTGATAATAGCCTGTGCAGGCCATCACGTTGATGCCGGTATCGTGCATCAGGTCGAGCATGAATTGCGGATTACGCCCCATATAGCGGTTGGTCATCTCAATAATGTTGCTGACACCTAACGCCCGGAGATCCTTCATCTCCTGGCAAATGAGGTCGTACTGATCTAACCGGCAATCAAGGTTATTCTTGAACCCGGAGAGATCGATATGCAGATGTTCGTGAACCCAGGTGTAACCCGTCGGATCAAAACTCATAAGATGTCCTCTTTAAGCCGTAATGCCGAAAGAAAAGAGCTGCCGTTTTGTGGTAACGACGCGCCGAAAAATTCGCACACCGTAGCGCCAACATCGGATAACGTCGCCCTAATACCTAATTGTGCTGGCTCCAGCCCCTGCCGATACACCAGAACCGGTACAACCTCTCGGGTATGATGACTGTGCCCAATGGTCGGATCGTTGCCGTGATCGGCCATGACCACCAGACAATCATTTGGATCCATAGCGGCCAGAAGGCGCGAAAGATTAAGGTCAACAACCTGCAACCGTTCGGCATAACGCGCCGTGTCTTCAGCGTGTCCGGCAAGATCGGTTTCCTGAATGTTGGTACAGATAAATACCGTCGGCTCCGCGTTAAATTCGTTAAGGGTGATATCCATGATCTGCTGGCTATCCACCAGGTTTTGCCAGCTGCGCCCGTGCGGATTGCCAACGATATCCGCCACCTTACCGACCAGCACGGTAGGGATTCCGGCTTCATGAAGTTTTTGCGGAACCTGCACCTGCTCATCTACGCCGTAACCCATATGCCGGACCTGAAAACCGTTGTCATAAGCGCCGGAGCGTGGGGCGCTTATACCGATAAAGCGTCCTTCTTTGGTCTCAGCGGCATCCAGAATGCGCTGACTGTCCGTAAGCAGCCCACCAAACGCGATCACGCGCCCAACCTGTACCTGCTCACGTACCACGCGGCCAATTTTCAACACCTCATCAAACGGCATAACAGCAAGATTGGCGGTAACGTTATAGACCTGTCCTAAATCCGCTTCGAGGTTATCCCCTACCGCCACCGCGTCGTTAATCCACAGAAACGACAGGTCGCTACCACGCCTTTCCACCTGCCAGCCTGCGGCTTTCAACGCTTGCTCAACACCATCGATGACGTCGTTAAACGGCATCCGCAACGGCGCCTGAGGACGCGTACCCAGGATCTCCTGATGACCCATAAAGGTATCGCCGCCTTCATGCTGCAACTGTGCAACGCCCCAGACTGCCGATGCTGAAGGTTTCATCACCCCCGGCGCAAAGCCCAGGGCGTTAATCAGTCCCAACTTTTCCAGCGTTGGCAGCTGTAGCTGCGGGAACTCGCTCAGGATATGACCACAGGTATTCGCTCCGGCATCCTGCGGCCTGACCAGCGTGACGTCTTTCATTGCGCCAACGCCAAAGCTATCAATAACCAACACCACGAATCGGGCCATTAGTCCTCCAGGATATTGCCAAGACTGTCGTAGCGGGCGACGATTTCAGCCGCGTTACGCTGAATACCGGACACCAGCACGACGTCGCTACGCGTCACGAAGATCTGTGTGCGAAAACAGAAGATCACCGCGCTGCTCACCGGAAACTCACCGGCCACAGGCAGGTAGTAGTCAATGCTGCTGTCATCCACGGGTTTCAGCGTTGCGGCGATCGGCGCACCGCTTTCTGGCGTAAAGACCAGCGCGTTTTGCGCATGGCCGCGACGGTAATACCCCCCGCCGTAGCAATAACTGTCTCCACGAAAATTGTGCGAAACCTCGCTCAACCACAGCATCGCGATGCGTTCAGGCTGGTCGCCTTTTTGGTTGGAAGGGATAGTGCCGGTCAACGCATGGCCCGGCTCGGCGTGGGTGACACCATATTCCGCCAACAGGGGTAACGACGTGCAACTACTGGCTGACGGCGCATTAAGTTGCTCAATGGCAATTCCGGCTTCCGCCAGTTGGTGTCGGGCACTCACCAGGGTATGCAGGTTAGGTGTCGGCACTGTCTGCGCTGATTTTTCATCCCATAGCAGGCAGGGAAAATGGGTTAACCCGCTCAGGCGCAGACCCGGCAGTCTGCGGATTTCATTGACCACATCCGTCAGATACGCCAACGGAAAACCACTTTCCTGCCCCGGATAGAGAAAATCATCCTTGTCATACACCTTCAACATCACGTTCTGTTCACAGCCGGCTTTCACCGCGGCAGCCGAGACTTCGCGCGCTTTTTCTAACGAGAACAGCGTGATAACCTCGGTCCCCTGCGCCACAGCCTCATTGACCAGTCGCGACGGGATCTGCACCAGATGTCCTTGATGCGCAACCGGTAACCCGGCACGGCGCATGACGCGACTCTCTTTGTAATCCACAACCACAATGCCTTCATAGCCAAGCTGCAACAGCTTGTCCGCCAGCCAGGGGTTGCGTCCAACCTGTTTGGTCATCAGATACAGCGAAATGCCATGTTGCCTGGCGACATCCAGCAGGCGTTTGCCATTCTCAATAACCTGGTCAACATCAATGACCCAACTGTCAGGTGCGATTTTTCCCTGCTGCCATAACGCGATAGCGGCCGAGATCAGCGCGGGGTTCTGGCGTTTCAATGCCTCTATAAACATTTCTCTGCCTCGTTTCTAATCCTTCAGTTAAATATTCATTTTTTTGAATATTTAGGGTGCGCTAAGCTAATTCTTCATTGATTTCAGACGCCTTCGTTCGCCGCCATCCACAATCCATACAGGTTCGCCAGCATGTAACCTTCCTCATTAGCGTGCGGCGTCACCGTAAACTCTTTCAGCAGCGCCTGATGAACCAGCAAAATAGTTGGCCAGAGAGGCGATTGCGCCATCTCCGCCAAAATCTCACCGTCCAGCGCTTCAATCACTTCGCCCTGGCGGCTGCGCATCAACGCGCTCGCCATATGGGTCATCGCCATAATCCCTTGCTCGCTATGAACCGGCAAACGCCACTCTTCATCCAGCCGTCTGATCACCTGCAGCATGCCGCTACAAATATCCTTGTCGATAACGCCCGCTTCACACAGCAGGTTAAGCCTGTTTTCCATGTCGTTCGCCTTTACTTAATAGCTGGGTTCCTGTTCACCGTTCGCCACACGTTGTTGGTGGGCAAGCAGTGCTTCTTTATTAACAACGGCTCGCAGAAGCTGCTGCATCGGATAATCCTCCGCCCGGGTTAGTATCACGGCCTCTGTGGCCCGAAGAAACCGCGCATCGTTGGTGAGCGGCGTGGCTTCTAACCCCAGTACAGCCAGCTCAGCCTCCGCAACCACGTTCCAGATAACCGCATCGACATCGCCTTTCGCAATGCGCTGCAAGCTCTCGTGATAAGGCATATCGATCAATTCAACGTTGCGGTCGCCAAAACAGGCCTCGGTCATGATTTTCTGATCCGCCGAGCGGTTATCGAGTCCGACTCGTTTTACCGCTGCGGATTCACCCTTGCGGCAAATCAGTTGGTGCTCGCCAACGTAGGTATGCGGTCCCAGCGCCAACGTGATGCGCAATCCATCCTGAGCGAGATAACTTTCCGCAGCCAGCCGGGAAACCACCGCCATGTCGTAGACGCCGTTCAACAGGCATTCCACACGAATATCAGCCCCGCGCATATGCGCGTAATAAAACGGGATCCCCTCGAACTGCGCCTTTAGCCCACTCGCCAGCCCTTCATATAAACGGGTATAGGGCAGCGGCATTGCGCAGACGACGTTATTAATATCCACATGCTTGAGCAGCACACGATTATCCATCTCCACCAGATAGCTACCGTTTCGCCCACGACGCTCGATACGGATCGCCCCCGAGGATTCCAACGTTTTCAACGCAGCCTGGGTTAACCCTACCGATGAGTGACACTCAGCGGCCAGTTCATCTATCGTTTTCAGTCGGTTACCACACTTCTCACCGAGCAGGTAACGGGCCAGGGTTGTCAGCACAACCCCCTCTTTCTTAATAAATGTCCGACGCATTTTATATTTTCAGTAAATTGAATATTTATATCTTCATTAAAATGAAGATATAGCGCAATGGGGAAATATGCAAACGGCGAGACGGTTCACATTTTTTGAGATTTACCAACGAGCAGGCGAAAAAAAACCGGGCGAAACCCGGTTTCTTCAACAACACAGAGAACATTACGGCCTGGCGACAAAACCAATCGCTTCGTAAACGGCTTTCAGCGTAACAGACGCGCGTGCGCTGGCTTTTTCCGCACCTTCTTTCATCACTTTCTGCAGGAATGCTTCATCGTTACGGAAACGGTGATAACGTTCCTGAAGCTCGGTCAGCATACCGGAAACGGCTTCTGCGACTTCGCCTTTCAGATGACCATACATTTTGCCTTCGAAGTGCTGTTCCAGCTCCGGAATACTCTGGCCAGTGACGGCAGAGAGGATATCCAGCAGGTTAGAAACGCCTGCTTTTTCTTTCACGTCGTAACGCACAACAGGCGGCTCTTCCGAGTCGGTCATCGCGCGTTTGATTTTCTTAACCACAGATTTCGGATCTTCCAGCAGGCCGATCACGTTGTTGCGGTTGTCATCCGACTTGGACATTTTCTTCGTCGGCTCAAGCAGCGACATCACGCGTGCGCCGGATTTAGGAATGAACGGTTCCGGTACTTTGAAGATGTCGCCATACAGCGCGTTGAAGCGCTGGGCGATATCGCGGCTCAGTTCCAGATGCTGTTTCTGATCTTCGCCAACCGGTACCTGGTTGGTCTGATACAGCAGAATGTCCGCCGCCATCAGTACCGGATAATCAAACAGACCGGCGTTGATGTTTTCTGCATAACGCGCAGATTTATCTTTGAACTGAGTCATACGGCTCAGCTCGCCGAAATAGGTGTAGCAGTTCAGCGCCCAGCCTAACTGTGCGTGTTCCGGTACGTGAGACTGAACGAAAATGGTGCTTTTTTCAGGATCGATCCCGCATGCCAGGTACAGCGCCAGCGTATCCAGCGTTGCTTTACGCAGTTGCTGAGCATCCTGACGAACGGTAATGGCATGTTGGTCAACGATGCAGTAGATGCAATGGTAGTCATCCTGCATGTTCACCCACTGACGCAGCGCACCCATATAGTTGCCAATGGTCAATTCACCTGAGGGCTGTGCGCCACTAAAAACGATGGGCTTAGTCATTTTTCGATTCCTGATTTTCGCTATGCGGAAGCCCGAGAGCGGGCAGTAGTTCATTAATGCGGTCGGACATGACATCGGGCTCGCTCAAGGCGATAGACTCACCATAGTTGTAACCATACGTCAGACCAACGGACGGACAACCAGCAGCCTTAGCCGCCTGAATATCATTACGAGAATCCCCTACGAAGAGCATTTGCTCGGGCTTAATGCCAAGCTTGCTTGCCACCAGCAGTAGTGGATCCGGGTGTGGTTTTTTATTCTGCACGTCGTCACCACCGATGACCACGCTGAAGTATTTGGCGATATCTAACGCCTCGAGCAATGGCGCGACAAACGGGGTTGGTTTGTTGGTCACCAGACCCAGCGGCAAACCTTTAGCATGCAACGCGCCCAGCGTATCGGCAACATCAGGGAACAGGAATGTCCCCTCTTCTGCGACATCGCCGTAGTACCTGTCGAACAGCTTACGCAAAATACGTACCTGTTCCTCGGCGGGAATATCATCATCAACGGGGGGCTTACCCATCGTTTTACGTAATGTCGCGCGCTCCTGACGAGACCACGCCAGCGCGCGCTCCATCAGTACATCTGCACCATTACCAATCCAGGTGATAACACGTTCTTCACCAGCAACCGGCAATTCCAGCGCATACAGCGCCATATCCACCGCTGCGGCTAATCCCGGCGCGCTGTCGACCAGCGTACCGTCGAGGTCAAAGGCTACGCCCCGAATATCCTGAAACTTATCCATGGCTTACCTTCGCCAGTTCATTGCGCATTTCATCAATGACTTTTTTGTAGTCTGGTTGGTCGAAAATAGCGGAGCCTGCAACAAACATATCTGCACCCGCCGCCGCGATTTCACCAATATTGTTCACCTTGACGCCACCATCAACTTCCAGGCGGATGTCATAGCCAGATTCATCAATACGACGACGCACTTCACGCAGCTTATCCAGCGTTTGCGGGATGAAAGACTGTCCACCAAAGCCTGGGTTAACGGACATCAGCAGGATCACATCCAGCTTATCCATGACGTAATCCAGGTAGCTCAAAGGTGTTGCCGGGTTAAACACCAGGCCCGCTTTACAGCCATGCTCTTTGATCAGTTGCAAGGTACGATCAACGTGCTCGGAGGCTTCCGGATGAAAAGTAATGATGCTGGCGCCAGCGGCGGCGAAGTCCGGGACAATACGATCGACCGGTTTCACCATCAGGTGAACATCAATCGGGGCGGTGATGCCATATTTACGCAGCGATTTCAGCACCATCGGTCCGATGGTCAGGTTCGGTACGTAGTGATTGTCCATAACGTCGAAGTGTACTACATCGGCACCGGCAGTCAGCGCTCTCGCGGTGTCTTCACCCAGGCGGGCAAAATCAGCCGACAGAATTGAGGGGGCGATCAAATACTGTTTCATCCGCTTCTCCTTGAGAATTATTTTTTCGCAGGCGTTGCGACTCCTGGTTTATACAGCGCCAGCAGTTCGTTCACCTTTTTACGCGTGCCGCCATTGCTGCTGATGCTGCGCCGCACTTTGACCTGAAAATGTTTCGCTGCCCGGTACCACTCACGGGTATCGGGCGTGTCATGGTTCGAAATTAACACCGGGATCTGCTTACTGACCAGCTTTTCTGCCATCTCGGCCAAATGCGCCTGCTCTTTCGGACTAAAGCTGTTGGTATGATACGCGGTGAAATTTGCCGTCGCCGAAAGCGGTGCATAAGGCGGGTCACAATAGACTACGGAGTTGGTATCCGCACGGTCCATGCACTCTTCATAGGAGAGGCAATGGAACTCCGCATTCTGCGCTTTTTCAGCAAAATGGTACAACTCGGCTTCCGGGAAGTAAGGTTTTTTATAACGACCAAACGGTACGTTAAACTCACCGCGCAGGTTATAACGGCACAACCCGTTGTAACCAAAGCGGTTCAGATACAGGAATAGCACTGCGCGGCGGAATGGATCCTGGCAGGCATTAAATTCTTCCCGAAACTGGTAGTACACCTCAGCCTGATTAGTTTCTGGCATAAACAGCTCGCGCGAAGCCTGCACGTACTCATCGGTGCGGGTCTTCACGATGTTATAGAGACTGATGAGGTCGCTGTTGATATCGGCAAGAATATAACGAGAAAAGTCGGTGTTGAGAAACACCGACCCGGCCCCTACGAAGGGTTCAATCAGACACTCACCCTGAGGTAAATACCGTTTGATATCATCAAGCAGGGGGTATTTTCCCCCTGCCCATTTCAAAAAAGCGCGATTTTTTTTCATGCTGACTAACTAATTACACCTTCTCCGGCTGTGGAGAAAGCTCCGACAGCATCCTGCGCTTTAGTCTTTGTCCCGCAATTGGGCGAAACAGCAAACCATTGCAGAACATATCCTATCTTACTTCAAATCGGCCTGAACCTGGTGCAGCGGTTTTGCCCACGGATTTTTCGCCTGAATGTCGGCGGGTAACGTAGACACTGCACGTTTTGCATCTTCTTTAGACGCATACACACCCGTCACCAGAACATACCACGGTTGACCGTTGCGCGTCGTCTGATACACCACGTAGTTCTTCAGGTTTTCTTTCTTCGCCCAACCGTTCAGGTTGTCGTAGTTAGAAGAACTGCTGAGCTGCAGCGTGTAATGACTGGACGGCGCAGATTTTAACGCGCCAACATTCCCTGTGCTTTTCGCTCCGCCAGCAACAGGCGTTGCCGTCGCGGTTGGCGCAGGAGTTGCGGTCTGTGCAGGTGTCGTCGTCGCGGTTGCTTTCGGTTCTGCTGTCGCTTTTGGCGCAGCGGTTACCACAGGCGCTTTGGTTGTGGTCGTCGGCGCAGTCGCGGTTGGTTTTGCCTGAGCAACAGGTTTTGGCTCTGTCGTCGTCGCTTTCACCGTGGTCTGCGGTTTGCTCTTCGGCTCAATGACGGCCTGTTTACGTTCCTGGTGCGTAGCAGCAGGACGTTCAACCGTTTCCGTTTTCGCAGTCTGGCGCGCAGCAGTACCATTACGAACTGGTGCGACGGTCGCAGGTTCGGTCGGCAGCGTAGAGTTCACCACAACGTTGTTAACCTGCTCCTGACCTTGCGGTTGCGTCAGCGCATTGTTCAGATCGCCCTGCACTTCAACACGCTGCTGGCCTTCAGTTGCCGCAGGCGTCTGCCCTTGAGTTGGGGTAGAGGAAATCGGCGGCAAGGAAACATCCTGCTGGGTATTGCCCGCAGTCTGCTCTGCGCCCGTTGCAGGCGTATTCGTGTTCGCCTGATCCGTCGCATTGCTGCCAGAAAGATCGATGCTCTTCTCGCCAGACGCAGTCTGTTCACTGGAAGAAGATGAGGGGGCTTTCAGCGCAGAACCAATACCGATGATCAGAAGCAGCAGCACCAGAACACCGACACCCATCATCATATACTGACGAGAGGCAGGTTTACTGACCGCTTTCTTACGCTTGCGCGGACGACGTTCTACACGCTCTTCATCCACCGCATCGTCATCAGATTCATAGTCTTCCTCGATGTCCCGCTCTTCTTCACGCTCTTTACGTGCGCGCGCAGGACGGCGATCGTCAGCATCCAGATCAACATCATCAAAATTGATTTGCGGCTCATTATCGCGTTCAGACGATTGACGAGAACGACCAGTACGACGATCGCTGGGATCGGGTTTCAGCTCGTCTTCTGGTTTGAATTCATCCATTTAACACCCCACTCAAAGGTTAATGCTTACAACTTTGCACGTAACCTGAAGCTAAAAGACCTACGTTTTGCAACGTACGTCGGACCTTTCTTGTTGTTACGCCTGCTGGCAATCAGCAATAGCGTTAAGAACCACCTCGTGCGACACTCCGCCGCGCACTTCACTCTTCCCTATTGCCCGCGGAAGCACTAAACGAATCTCTCCCGCTAACACTTTTTTATCTCGCAGCATGTGCGGCAAATAAGCCTCGGTAGACATTTCACGCGGCCCATTAACCGGTAAGCCTGCTCGCTGTAGCAGCGTAATAATGCGCTGCGTATCCGCGGAGGTAAACTGACCCAAACGTTCTGACGTACGAGCAGCCATTACCATACCTGCTGCGACGGCTTCACCATGTAACCAATTGCCATAACCCATTTCAGCTTCGATCGCATGGCCGAACGTGTGTCCCAGATTCAGTAAAGCACGTAAGCCCATTTCGCGCTCGTCTGCTGCGACAACTTCTGCTTTCAGCTCACAACAACGGCGAATACAGTACGCCATTGCCGGACCGTCCAGACGCAATAACGCGTCCAGATTGTCTTCCAGCCAGTTGAAAAACTCACCGTCAAGAATGATGCCGTATTTGATGACTTCCGCCAGCCCCGATGCCAGCTCACGC
This sequence comes from Citrobacter sp. wls710, assembly GCF_005281115.1. Taxonomy (NCBI): domain Bacteria; kingdom Pseudomonadati; phylum Pseudomonadota; class Gammaproteobacteria; order Enterobacterales; family Enterobacteriaceae; genus Citrobacter; species Citrobacter sp. wls710. The sequence continues at coordinate 33,383 of NZ_SZXD01000045.1, read as the reverse complement.
GCAGGAAGCGTTTTCAGGCAATCGAGATCCACCACCACGGAGGCTGGTTGGTAAAACGCGCCAATCATGTTTTTACCGAGGGGATGGTTTACGGCAGTTTTGCCGCCAACGGAGGAGTCGACCTGCGACAAGAGGGTTGTCGGGACTTGAATGAAACGAACACCGCGCTGATAACTGGCTGCCGCAAAACCGGTCAGATCGCCAATCACGCCGCCGCCAAGTGCGACTAACGTGGTATCACGACCGTGCGGTTTTTGCAGTAACGCGGTGAAGACCGTGTCCAGAACCGTCAGGCTTTTATACTGTTCGCCATCGGGAAGGATAACGCTATCAACGTTAACACCCGCCTGTTCAAGTACGCCGCGAACCTTATCGAGATACAGGGGAGCCAGGGTTTCGTTGGTCACCAACATAACCTGATCGCCCGATTTCAGCGGTAAGAATGAAGCTGGCTCATTGAACAAACCAGCCGCGATGGTGATAGGGTAACTACGTTCCCCGAGAGTGACTGTGATCCTCTCCATTACGCGACATCCACCTTAGTTACTTGTACCCGCAGACGAGTGTGTATTCGGCCAGAATTAGTTGCTTTCCAACATATGAATAATCTGGTTTGCTACGACTTTTGCGCTCTGATCGTCAGTGCGAATGGTCACGTCTGCAATCTCTTCGTACAGAGGATTGCGTTCGTCAGCCAACGCTTCCAGAACTTCACGAGGCGGTGATTCTACCTGCAGCAGCGGGCGTTTCTTGTCACGTTGAGTACGCGCAAGTTGTTTTTCAATTGTCGTTTCAAGATAGACCACGACGCCACGCGCGGAGAGACGGTTACGTGTTTCACGTGATTTTACAGAGCCACCGCCAGTTGCCAGCACAATACCCTGTTTTTCCGTCAACTCGTTGATGACTTTTTCTTCGCGATCACGGAAGCCGTCTTCACCTTCTACATCGAAGACCCAGCCCACATCAGCTCCGGTTCGTTTCTCAATCTCTTGATCAGAATCGTAAAATTCCATATTGAGTTGTTGAGCTAACTGCCGCCCAATAGTGCTTTTTCCGGCACCCATAGGCCCAACCAGAAAGATATTGCGTTTCTCTGCCATTTTTTCGGTACTACTAAGACTATTCGTTAATGGTAAACCCGCTTCGCAGACACCCAGCGCAGCAGGACATGAACTGAAACCTCATAAGATATTGCGAGAGTCAGACTGAAAATTATCTCAATACTCAAGCGGGTTTGGCAACTGAATAAATCACCAAACCCTACGCATTTCTGGTCGTGACAGGCATGCAGCCCTGCAAACATCAGACCTGGCGACATATCGCGCAGTCAAATGACGGCTAAATAAGCCTATGACACACCACCAGAAAGGCAAAGCGTATTCATTGCCGCACAAGTAAAGAAAAGTACCGACGCTCAAATCGGTACTCCTTGTATGCTAAATACACCCCCACGTCAAATCCCTGAAACGTGTTCAGTGCAAAAACAACGGTTTTTCATGCATAAGTTATTCCGTTGACACCAGTCTGGGCGTAATAAAGACCACTAACTCCCGACGTTCATCTTCTTTTCCATCGTGACGAAAAAGAGAGCCAAGCCAGGGGATGTCGCCTAACAACGGCACGCTGTCAGCCGCAGATTTATTTTTATATGAAAAAATGCCGCCCAGCGCGATCGTCTCTCCACTTTTTACCTCAACCTGTGTTTCAATTTCCTGCTTATCGATAGCCAGAACTTCACCATCAGCTTGTTGTAGCACCTGCCCGGGAACATTCTGGCTAATATGCAGTTTCAACCTGATTCGACCTTTCTGCAAAACAGTGGGCGTAACCTCCATCCCCAGGACTGCTTCTTTAAACTCGACGGATGTCGCCCCGCTTTCTCCGCTGGAGACCTGATACGGGATCTCGCTGCCCTGCTTAATACTGGCAGGTTGCAGATGAGAAGCCAGTAATCGCGGGCTGGCGATGATATCAAGCTGCTGTTTTTGCTCCAGTGCCGACAACTCCAGTTCCAGTAACCGACCGTTAATACGACCAATATTAAATCCCACACGGGATGTCGCCGCGGGCACCGAAAGATCGCTGGCAAGCGTGGTGACATTCCCCACCGCCCCCGGTTGTTGCGCGTCAGCCAGCGACCATTTAACCCCCAGCTCGCGCAAACTTTTTTCATTAATCGTGACGATATGCGCTGCCAGTTCGACCTGTTCAACGGGTAGATCCATTTGCGCCACCCATTTTTCCAGCGCGTTAAGCACCACGCTATTATCACGCAGCAGTAAGCGGTTGGTTCGTTTATCAACCGTCATGCTGCCTTTGCCGCTCAGCAGCTTCTCTCCAGCTTTTGCCAACTCGGCGGCGTCAGCGTATTGCAAAATGATGTTGCGTTGTTCCAAAGGCAGGCTGGCCTGAATCCGCGCCTGTTCATTTTCCTGGCGGGCCGCATTTTCACTCTGCCATTGCACAGAATGCACATGCAGAATGTTGCCCTCCTGACGTAGCACCAATCCGGCGCTTTTCACGACCGTTTGCAATGCCTGCTTCCAGGGCACATCGGTCAGATGAAGTGACAGCACCCCGCCAACATCCGGTGAAACCACCAGGTTTTTCTTTTCTTGTTCCGCCAGGGCCTGCAAAACCTGCACAACAGGCACATCATCCACCACCAGCGTTACGTTTTGCGGTTTTCCCGCCAGCTCGCCGGGCACCACGACCAGCAGCATCATGGCTATCCATCTCATCCATCGATTCATTTATCGCTCCCTGTCGTTGCCACTGCCATTGAGCAGGCTCGCAGCTTTTCTCTGTGTTGAGAGTTAAGCTTTCAGCCGTTATCTGCGAAATCGTCCAACCGTTTTTCAGGACGTCGTTTCGCTCAACTCGCCGCCATTTGTGCTGCCCATCCTGCACGATGCCGATCGGTCGCTCACCCACGCTCACCATGCCCTGATAGCGCCACGTCGACAGCTCGGCTATCTGGCAAGGGTCTTCCGGCGGTAAGAAGGGATTGCGCATACCGGTCAGGATCAGCACGCTAATGCACGCCAACAGCCAGCGTTCAACCGTCATTCAGATGTTCCAGCTGTAGCGTTAACAGCAGTTCAGCGCCTTCTACACTGAGAGAAAACCGGCTGACGTTCATCCCTTGTTCCGCCAGTTGGGCAAACATCGGCGGGATAGCATCCCACGCTGGCCTCAGCGTCATCTCCCCGCCCTTAATGGTGGGTTGCCAGTGAACAAGACGTGCAAGGGGGGTCTGAAACAGCAGCGGGGAAAACGGAGTAAACGTTTCTTCAGACTCTCCTGGCGATGATGCCAGCAGATACACGTTTCGCCATTGCGTCTGAATGGCGGCACGCTGCTGGTTCAGCGCCTGTTGTTGCATACCCCGCTGCCTGGCGGCGGGGTAAAGACATAGCGCTACTATCATGAGCAGCCCTAAAATCCAGCCGCATGCGCACATAAATCGAAAGCGCGGCGACTGCGCCAGCCAGGCATCACAGAGCGTTATCATGCGTGTCACTCCGCGTCAGACGATAGTGGAATTGCCAGCGCCCTTGGGCATCCTGCTGCGTTTCGCCGGGGCGATTTAACGCAAACCACGGCTGCTGGCGTAATTGAGTTTCCAGTGACTTAAGGGCGGCAAAGCTCAACGTATTTCCGGTCAGCTCCAGCGTCCCTTGCTGCCAGGTCATTTTGGTTAACCACGCCTGTTCCGGGAGTAATTCCGCCAGCTGTTGCAGAATCTGTTGCCAGCTTTGGGTCTGGTCACGCTGTTTGTTTCGCGCTTGTACCTGTTGCCATTGTTGCAGACGCTGCTGCAAACGAGGCTTTAGCGCCGTCAGCGCCGCTATGCGTTCATTTTCAGCCTCTACCAGCAGGAGTTCGACCCGGTTTTCCATGCTAAAAACACTGTAATAGATTAACGTCACGCCAATGCTCAGCAGTAGTGAAGCGCTAAAGAAGACACCCCAGAAGCGCAAACAGGCATACCGCCGTGTCTGACGCCAGGGCAGAAGATTGATGGTCGCTATCATCAATACGTTCCTCCCATGGCCAGTCCCAATGCAATGGCAAAGCGGTGACTTTGCGGTGGAATTGGCGGCTGGCGAACGGACACGACGTTTAACGGATCGAATCCGCTGGGGTCGCATAGCGCAATGGCTGCCGGGGAAAGAGATAACGTCGCGGCGAGTTCGTCGAGACGGCTAATATCGCTCGTCAATTTTCGCCCCCATGACGAGCGGGTCGCCCATAGCCACTGGGTATCATCACGCCATACCAGACACTGTTGATCTTCGGGTAAATAAGGAATAAATCGTTGTAAGGCGCTGGCGTCCGGCGTAATCGCTTTAACCTGTACTTTCAGCGTTTGTATTAACGTCAGCAGCGTTGAAATCTCTTTGCTTTGCGCGGCGGTGACGTTAAACGCCGGGCTCAACGTGTCTTCGCTATAATCAAAATGCAGCGCATCCGGCGACATATCCAGTTCACGCGCCATCGAACCGGACAACCATGCGGTTTGCTCTGGCTCGCGCAAGGATATTGCCGGGCGAGGAAACTTTTTTTGTAACGTCCTATTGGCGGGAAAGGAGAGATGAATATGATGTCGGCGAGGAAGCTCACGGCTCCACGGCAGTAGCGTTGCGACAAGCTGTTCAGGCTCGCGAATGTGGCCATCAACGATAACCTGAGGTGCCAGCGGCATACGCCACCAGCGCTGTAGAAACCAACCGGTCGCGTCGCGAACGACAGCGGCAGCCAGCGCTTCATGTTGCTGAATATGCAGACCAATTTTCCAGATATTGAAAGCCATTGCTGATGATCTCCTTATCACCCGTTGCTTTAACGGGTATATCAATGCGTCTGGCTTGCCTTTATACTACCGCGCGTTTGTTTATAAACTGCCCAAATGCCACTAAATGGGAAATCTCCAGTGAAGTTCGTAAAGTATTTATTAATCCTTGCAGTATGTTGCATCCTGCTGGGAGCAGGCTCGATTTATGGCCTCTATCGCTATATTGAGCCGCAATTACCTGACGTCGCGACGCTCAAAGATGTGCGTTTACAGATCCCGATGCAGGTTTACAGCGCTGACGGCGAGCTGATCGCGCAATATGGCGAGAAACGTCGAATCCCGGTCACGCTGGATCAGATGCCGCCAGTGATGGTCAAAGCTTTTATCGCCACAGAAGACAGCCGCTTTTATGAGCACCACGGGGTAGACCCGGTGGGGATCTTCCGTGCTGCCAGCGTCGCATTGTTCTCCGGTCACGCTTCACAAGGGGCGAGTACTATTACCCAGCAGTTGGCGAGAAACTTCTTCCTGAGCCCGGAACGTACGCTGATGCGTAAGATCAAAGAAGTGTTTCTGGCGATCCGCATTGAACAATTGTTGAGTAAAGATGAGATCCTCGAGCTGTATCTGAACAAGATCTACCTGGGGTATCGCGCCTATGGCGTGGGTGCTGCCGCACAGGTCTATTTCGGTAAGACGGTCGATCAGCTCAGCTTAAGTGAGATTGCAGTGATTGCCGGTCTGCCAAAAGCGCCGTCAACCTTCAACCCTCTCTATTCGATGGACCGTGCCACCGCGCGACGTAACGTCGTGCTGTCGCGTATGCTGAGTGAAAACTACATTACGCAGGCCCAGTACGATCAGGCGCGTAATGAAGCCATTGACGCCAACTACCACGCGCCGGAAATCGCCTTCTCTGCGCCGTATCTGTCTGAGATGGTGCGCCAGGAGATGTATAACCGCTATGGCGAGAAAGCCTATGAAGACGGGTATCGCATCACCACCACCATTACGCGCAAAGTGCAGCAGGCGGCTCAGCAGGCAGTACGTAACAACGTGATGGATTACGACATGCGCCACGGCTACCGCGGCCCGTCAAACGTGCTGTGGAAAGTGGGCGAAGGCAGTTGGGACAGCAAAAAAATTACCGATACGCTGAAAGCGCTGCCAACATATGGGCCACTGTTGCCGGCGGTTGTCACCAGCGCCAATCCGCAGGAAGCCATTGCCGCGCTGGCGGATGGTACGTCAGTGTCATTACGGATGGATGGCATGCGCTGGGCGCGTCCTTACCGCTCGGATACCCAGCAAGGTCCGACACCGCGTAAAGTGACAGATGTGGTACAGGCCGGTCAGCAAATCTGGGTACGCCAGGTTGGCGATGCCTGGTGGCTGGCGCAAGTGCCGGACGTTAACTCCGCCCTGGTTTCTATTAATCCGCAAAACGGCGCGGTGCTGGCGTTGGTGGGTGGTTTTGACTTCAACCAGAGCAAGTTTAACCGTGCAACCCAGGCGCTACGCCAGGTGGGTTCCAACATCAAACCATTCCTCTATACCGCCGCGATGGATAAAGGTCTGACGCTGGCGAGTATGCTCAACGACGTGCCGATCTCCCGCTGGGATGCCGGTGCCGGTTCCGACTGGCAGCCGAAGAACTCACCGCCGCAGTATGCTGGTCCTATCCGTTTACGTCAGGGTCTGGGCCAGTCGAAAAACGTGGTGATGGTCCGTGCCATGCGCGCCATGGGCGTGGATTACGCGGCAGAGTATCTGCAACGTTTCGGCTTCCCGGCACAGAACATTGTGCACACCGAGTCGCTGGCGCTGGGTTCCGCCTCGTTCACGCCAATGCAGGTGGCGCGCGGTTACGCGGTGATGGCGAACGGAGGTTTCCTGGTCGATCCGTATTTCATCAGTAAGATCGAAAGCGATATGGGCGGCGTTATCTTCGAAGCGAAGCCAAAAATTGCCTGCCCGGATTGTGATATCCCGGTGATTTATGGCGATACCCAGAAATCTAACGTGCTGGAAAACAGCAATGTAGAAGATGTCGCTGTCTCGCAGGAACAGCAGAATGCCGCCGTGCCTATGCCGCAGCTTGAGCAGGCGAATCAGGCGTTGGTCGCGCAAAGTGGAACGCAGGAGTACGCTCCGCACGTGATCAACACGCCGCTGGCCTTCCTGATTAAAAGCGCGCTGAACACCAATATCTTTGGTGAACCAGGCTGGATGGGAACTGGTTGGCGTGCCGGTCGCGATTTACAGCGTCATGATATCGGCGGGAAAACCGGGACCACCAACAGTTCGAAAGATGCATGGTTCTCCGGTTACGGGCCAGGCGTAGTGACGTCAGTATGGATCGGCTTTGATGATCATCGCCGCAATCTGGGTCACACGACAGCTTCCGGGGCGATCAAAGATCAAATCTCCGGCTATGAAGGCGGCGCGAAGAGCGCACAGCCTGCGTGGGATGCTTACATGAAATCTGTGCTGGAAGGAGTGCCTGAGCAGCCGTTGACGCCGCCGCCGGGTATTGTGACAGTCAATATCGATCGCAGTACCGGTCAACTGGCGAGCGGCGGTAACAGCCGTGCAGAGTATTTCATTGAAGGTACTCAGCCAACGCAGCAGGCGGTACACGAGGTAGGGACAACCATTATCGATAATGGTGAGACACACGAACTGTTCTGATCAAAAAAGGCGCTTCGGCGCCTTTTTTATTGTTTGTGTATTTAGTGGGATAGATATTAAAGCCGGCCCTGCCCTTTCAGCCATTCGCGTACGAGGAACAACGCGCTCACATTGCGAGCTTCGTGGAAATCAGGATCCTCCAGCAAATCCATCATATGCGCGAGTGGCCAGCGTACCTGCGGTAATGGCTCAGGTTCATCCCCTTCCAGCGATTCAGGATAAAGATCCTCTGCCACCACAATGTTCATCTTGCTGGAGAAATAAGATGGCGCCATGCTGAGTTTCTTCAAAAAAGTCAGATCTTTCGCGCCAAATCCCACCTCTTCTTTCAGTTCCCGATTCGCCGCCTCAAATACGCTTTCACCGGGATCAATTAATCCTTTGGAAAAACCCAGTTCGTAGGACTCGGTCCCGACCGCGTATTCGCGGATAAGGATCAGGTGGTCATCCACAATCGGCACAATCATTACTGCTTCACGCGTGGAGGGCCGCATACGTTCATAAACGCGGCGTACGCCATTGCTGAACTCAAGGTCCACGCTTTCGACCTTAAACAGCCGGGATTGGGCGACGGTTTCCACTTTCAAAATCGTGGGTTTTTGTAATGATTTGCTCATTGTGAGGATCTTTGCTGTGAAATCTGGGGTCATTGTGCGATATACCGCACGGTTTCGGCAACGTGAATTGCCGTTTATTTACATTTATGTAACGTACTAAAAGTTAATCCCTATTTCAAATTAAAAGTCAATAGGTTGAAATAACTCCAGGAATTTGCTGATATTCCATTTTTAGTGATTTTGCTATGATTCGCATTTACTGGGCTGCGCTTTAAGATGCTCAAGTTCAACTCCACACTTGCCGATAGCCAACTAAAGAATCACGAATATTGAACAGGGTGCGACTGACCACGCCTGACAGACTAAGTAAGATGGGGAAAGCATGAGCACCATTCTGATTTTTTTAGCTGCTTTGCTGGCCTGCTCATTGCTTGCAGGGTGGCGACTCAGAACGAAATCCAGACGGAAAAATTTACCCTTGAGCAACGTCTTTTCAGACGCCGCGAAGCGTAAACTTACGCCTGAAGAACGCAGCGCTGTCGAAAACTATCTCGAAAACCTGAGTCAAATTCAGCAAGTACCAGGTCCAACGGGCGCCAGCTCTGCGCCGGTATCGTTAACGCTGAATGCCCAAAGTAACAGCGTCATTGTGCTTACGCACGCGATTACACGTTACGGCATTACCACCGACGATCCTAACAAATGGCGCTATTATCTTGATTCCGTTGAGGTGCATTTGCCGCCTTTTTGGGAACAATACATCAATGACGAAAACAGCGTTGAGCTGATCCACACCAATACGTTGCCGCTGGTTATTTCGCTAAACGGCCACACGCTGCAGGAATATATGCAGGAAGCGCGTGGCTATGCGTTGCAGCATACCGCCTCTACCCAGGCGTCCATTCGCGGTGAAGAAAGCGAACAAATCGAACTACTGAATATTCGTCAGGAAACCCATGAAGAATATGCGCTCAGCCGCCCTTCTGGATTACGCGAAGCGTTACTGATCGCCGCATCATTCCTGCTGTTCTTTTTATGTTTAATCATCCCGGATACGTTTGTGCCGTGGGCAGTCGGTGGCGCGGTGCTGTTGCTGGGTGCAGGTCTGTGGGGGCTGTTCGCTCCGCCATCTAAAACCGCCCTGCGAGAAATTCATTGTCTGCGCGGGACACCGCGTCGCTGGGGATTGTTTGGCGAGAACGACCAGGAGCAAATTAACAATATCTCTCTGGGTATTATTGATCTGATCTACCCCCCTCACTGGCAGCCATACATTGCGCAGGATCTCGGTCAGCAAACGGATATCGATATTTATCTCGATCGCCACGTTGTTCGCCAGGGGCGTTTTTTATCCCTGCACGACGAAGTTAAAAATTTCCCGTTGCAACACTGGCTACGCAATGCCGTTATCGCAGGCGGTTCGCTGCTGGTGCTGCTGATGCTACTGTTCTGGATCCCGTTAGATATGCCGATAAAATTCACGCTTTCGTGGATGAAAGGTGCACAGACTATCGAAGCCACCAGCGTGAAACAGCTTGAGAACGCGGGCGTCCGCGTGGGGGACACGCTACACCTGAGCGGCACAGGTATGTGTAACATTCATACCCAAGGGAGCTGGAATACACAGCCCGCCACGCCGTTCATGCCTTTTGATTGCACGCAAATTATCTGGAATGACGCGCGCGCGCTACCGCTTCCTGAATCCGATCTGGTGAATAAAGCCACCGCGCTCACGCAGGCCGTAAACCGCCAGTTGCACCCCAAACCGGATGATGATTCCCGCGTCAGCGCGTCGTTACGTTCGGCAATCCAAAAGTCCGGCATGGTGTTACTGGACGATTTTGGTGAAATTGTCCTGAAAACAGCCGATTTGTGCGCAGCCAAAGATGAATGCGTACGCTTAAAAAATGCGCTGGTTAACCTCGGTAACAGTAAAGACTGGGCTGCGCTGGTGAAACGCGCCAACGCCGGAAAACTGGATGGCGTAAACGTATTGTTACGTCCAGTAAGCGCAGAGTCGCTGGATAATCTGGTGAATACCTCTACGGCGCCGTTTATTGCACGCGAGACAGCGCGTGCGGCCCAGGCGCTGAATAGCCCTGCCCCTGGCGGTTTTTTGATTATCAGCGACGAAGGCAGCGATCTGGTGGATCAGCCCTGGCCGTCGACCTCTCTGTATGACTACCCGCCGCAAGAACAGTGGAACGCCTTCCAGCGTCTGGCTCAGATGCTAATGCAAACACCATTTCGCGCGGAGGGGATTGTCACCAATATCTCTACCGACGCCAACGGTACTCAGCACATTGGCCTGCACCGAATCCCGGATCGTTCAGGATTATGGCGCTACCTTGGCACGACGCTGCTGATGCTCTCCATGCTCGGATGCACTATCTATAACAGCGTTCAGGCATTCAGACGCTACCAGCGCCATCGTTCGCGCATCGCGGAAATTCAGAGCTACTACGAAAGTTGCCTCAACCCAACGCTGATTGACGACCCGGAAAGCCTGATTCGATAACACGCTCGCGCGCCAGGATATGCTACCCTGTCGCGCATCATGTTTTCTTCTGGGGAGTTTCCATGCATATCAATATTGCCTGGCAGGATGTCGACACTGTGTTGCTGGATATGGACGGCACGCTACTCGATCTGGCATTCGACAATTATTTCTGGCAAAAACTGGTGCCGGAAACCTACGGCGCGAAGCAGGGCATCTCTCCCCAGGAAGCCCAGGACTATATTCGCCAGCAGTATCATGCCGTGCAGCATACGCTAAACTGGTACTGCCTGGATTACTGGAGCGAGTGCCTGGATCTGGATATTTGCGCCATGACAACGGAACAGGGACCACGCGCCGTTTTGCGTGAAGATACCGTACCGTTTCTTGATGCTTTGAAAGCCAGCGGCAAACGCCGTATTTTGCTCACCAACGCACATCCGCATAATCTCGCGGTAAAACTAGAGCATACCGGTCTGGCCTCGCACCTTGATTTATTACTTTCCACCCACACATTTGGTTATCCCAAAGAGGATCAGCGGTTATGGCACGCTGTGGCTGAAGAAACGGGAATGAGTGCAGAGAAGACGCTGTTTATTGACGATAGCGAACCCATTCTCGACGCCGCTGCTCTGTTCGGCATTCGTTACTGCCTCGGCGTAACCAATCCCGACTCAGGTATTGCGGAAAAACAGTACGCACGCCATCCGTCATTGAATGACTACCGCCGACTGATCCCCTCACTGATGTGAAGGAGACGCCATGAAAGAAAAGCCCTCTGCTGAAGTCAGGCTGGATAAATGGCTATGGGCTGCGCGCTTTTATAAAACGCGTGCGCTGGCCCGCGAAATGGTTGAAGGCGGTAAGGTGCATTACAACGGCCAGCGCAGTAAGCCGAGCAAGATTGTCGAGCTGAACGCCACCCTCACCCTGCGCCAGGGAAATGACGAGCGAACGGTCATTATCAAGGCCATTACCGAGCAGCGTCGCCCGGCCACGGAAGCCGTTACGCTGTATGAAGAAACCGCGGAAAGCGTGGAAAAACGCGAAAAAATGGCGCTGGCGCGTAAACTTAACGCGTTAACCATGCCGCACCCGGACAGACGACCGGACAAGAAAGAACGCCGCGACCTGTTACGATTTAAACACGGCGACAGCGAGTGACTGTCACCTGCAAGAGAGATGATTATGCCGCAACATGACCAATTACATCGTTATCTGTTTGAAAACTTTGCCGTGCGCGGCGAGCTGGTGACCGTTTCGGAAACCCTGCAACAGATCCTCGAAAACCATACTTACCCGCAGCCAGTCAAAAACGTGCTGGCTGAACTGCTGGTTGCCACCAGTCTGCTCACCGCTACGCTGAAGTTTGCTGGTGATATCACCGTTCAGTTGCAGGGCGATGGTCCGCTGAGCCTGGCCGTCATCAACGGCAATAACAACCAGCAGATGCGTGGCGTGGCCCGCATGCAGGGTGATATTCCTGAAGGCGCGGATCTGAAAACGCTGGTAGGTAACGGCTACCTGGTGATCACCATTACGCCGGAAGAAGGCGAGCGTTATCAGGGGGTAGTCGGTCTGGAAGGCGACACGCTGGCCGCCTGTCTGGAAGATTACTTCATGCGTTCTGAACAGCTACCGACTCGTCTGTTTATCCGTACTGGCGACGTCGATGGCAAACCCGCCGCTGGTGGGATGCTGCTGCAGGTGATGCCGGCGCAAAACGCGCAGGCAGATGATTTCGATCACCTCACCGCTTTGACCGAAACCATCAAAACCGAAGAGCTGTTGACGCTGCCAGCTAACGAAGTACTGTGGCGTTTGTACCACGAAGAGGAAGTCACTCTCTACGATCCGCAGGACGTTGAGTTCAAATGCACCTGTTCACGCGAACGCTGCGCAGGCGCACTGAAAACGCTGCCGGACGAAGAAGTGGACAGCATTCTGGCGGAAGAAGGCGAGATCGATATGCACTGCGATTACTGCGGTAGCCACTATCTGTTTAACGCTATGGATATTGCTGAGATCCGCAGCAACGCTTCTCCAGCAGACCCACAGGTCCATTAAGTTATTAGCCCGGTAGTTTGCTCTGCCGGGCTAGCTCCTGCTTACTCATTAGCCCCCACCTGCCGCATACCAATAGATCTCATACTCCCGCTAGTCGTTTGTGAAAGTTCAACGCTATCCATGTCGTCATCCAGCATCACGAGAAAGCCCCATAATCGCATCAACTTCACAATTTTGAGTATTGACTGACCTTTTTCGAACCATGACGACGGGAAGTGAATCGATATTGTTTATGTATGAGTTACGTATTTTTCTTACGTGAATGCGATTACACTCACAAGATTCCCGTCAAAAACACTCTCTATTAACGTTTTAAGAACATTTTCCACAACAAAAAAGGGTTTCCTGCCATAATATCTGCCTCTTTGTGACAGGAGTCGCAGCGCATTCGGTCGCCTGTGGTTTTTCCGGATGCGTAAATCTATGAGCCTTGTCGCGGTTAGCAATCCCAAAAAAACCTTACTATTCCAGGTAATACATATTGGCTAAGGAGCAGTGAAATGCGTGTGAACAACAGTTTAACCCCGCAAGATCTCAAGGCTTATGGTATCAATGACGTTCAGGATATCGTTTACAATCCCAGCTACGACCTGTTGTATCAGGAAGAACTTGATCCAAATCTGGAAGGTTATGAGCGTGGCGTGTTAACGGATCTGGGCGCCGTTGCTGTTGATACCGGTATCTTTACCGGGCGTTCGCCGAAGGATAAGTACATTGTCCGCGACGACACCACGCGAGATACGCTGTGGTGGTCAGACAAAGGTAAAGGCAAGAACGACAACAAACCGCTCTCCCCGGAAACCTGGCAACATCTGAAAGGGTTAGTCACCCAGCAACTCTCTGGCAAACGCCTGTTTATCGTTGACGCGTTCTGCGGCGCTAACGCCGATACCCGTCTTTCCGTGCGCTTTATTACCGAAGTGGCCTGGCAGGCGCATTTTGTCAAAAATATGTTCATCCGCCCAAGCGACGAAGAACTGATTGATTTTAAACCTGATTTTATCGTAATGAACGGCGCTAAATGCACCAACCCGCAATGGAAAGAGCAGGGTCTGAACTCAGAAAACTTCGTGGCATTCAACCTGACTGAACGCATTCAGTTGATTGGTGGTACCTGGTACGGCGGCGAGATGAAAAAAGGGATGTTCTCCGTCATGAACTACCTGCTGCCGCTGAAGGGCATCGCCTCTATGCACTGCTCGGCAAACGTCGGGGAAAAAGGTGATGTGGCGGTCTTCTTTGGCCTGTCCGGCACCGGTAAAACCACGCTGTCCACCGACCCCAAACGCCGCCTGATCGGCGATGATGAACACGGTTGGGATGACGATGGCGTGTTTAACTTCGAAGGCGGTTGCTACGCCAAGACCATCAAACTGTCTAAAGAGGCCGAGCCGGAAATCTACAACGCGATCCGTCGTGACGCGCTGTTGGAAAACGTTACCGTGCGCGGAGATGGTTCCATCGATTTCGACGACGGTTCCAAAACCGAGAACACCCGTGTTTCCTACCCGATTTATCACATCGAGAATATTGTTAAGCCGGTGTCAAAAGCGGGTCATGCCACTAAGGTTATCTTCCTGACCGCCGACGCGTTTGGCGTGCTGCCGCCGGTTTCTCGCCTGACCGCCGATCAAACGCAGTACCACTTCCTGTCTGGCTTTACCGCTAAACTGGCCGGTACCGAGCGTGGCGTCACTGAACCGACCCCAACCTTCTCTGCTTGCTTTGGCGCAGCATTTTTGACGCTGCACCCAACGCAGTACGCAGAGGTGCTGGTGAAACGTATGCAGGCGGCAGGTGCGCAGGCGTATCTGGTTAACACCGGCTGGAACGGTACCGGTAAGCGTATCTCCATCAAAGATACTCGCGCGATTATCGACGCCATTCTGAACGGTTCACTGGACGACGCAGAAACATTCCGTCTGCCGATGTTTGACCTGGCTATCCCAACCGAACTGCCGGGCGTGGATACTCGCATTCTCGATCCGCGTAACACCTACGCGTCACCGGAGCAGTGGCAGGAAAAAGCCAACGCACTGGCGAAACTGTTTATCGAGAATTTCGAGAAGTACACCGACACCCCAGCAGGTGAAGCGCTGGTTAGCGCCGGGCCGAAGCTGTAATTGACGTTGCCGGATGGCGGTTTCGCCTTATCCGGCCTACAACAACAAAAAGGGAGGCATTTCGCCTCCCTTTTTTTATGCGTCTTTCGTGGTGCCCTGCGCACGAGTGAAGGGCACCGGAAGCCAGGCGCGAATCGACAACCCACCCCGCTCGCTGGTGCCAATTTCCAGCATACCGTTATGGTTATCGATAATACGCTGCACAATCGCCAGCCCCAGACCCGTACCGCTGGTACTACGCGCGCTGTCACCGCGGACAAACGGCTGGAACAGATGTTTACGCTGTTCCGGCTTGATGCCCGGACCATCATCTTCCACCTGGAACCAGGCGCGATGCGGCTCCATACCGCTACTGACCTTAATCCAGCCGTTACCATAGCGGGCGGCATTAACCACCATATTGGCAACCGCACGCTTGATCGACAGTGGATGCATCTTCACCTGAATGTTGCCCGGCAGCAGCGCAGTCTCAATTTCACGCTCATAGCCGCTTTCCGCTGCGACCACTTCGCCTAACACCGAGTTCAGATCTGCCATCTCCATCGGCATCTCCTGACCGGTACGCAGGTAATCGATAAACTGCTCGATAATAGCGTTACACTCTTCGATGTCCTTATTGATGGATTCTGCGAGATAACCGTCTTCCTCGCCCATCATTTCCGTCGCCAGACGGATACGCGTCAGTGGAGTACGTAGATCGTGGCTCACCCCTGCCATCAGCAATGTACGGTCATCGGCCAGTTGCTTCACGCCTGCCGCCATATGGTTAAAGGCACGGGTAACAGAACGCACCTCAGAAGCGCCATACTCACGCAACGGCGGCGGAATAATACCTTTCCCTACCTGCAACGCCGCATGTTCAAGATCCACCAGCGGTCGGTTCTGAATACGAATAAATAGCCATGCGCCGCCAATGGCCAGCAGCATGATCGCCAACGTATAGCGGAACAGCGGCGAGAAATCACCCTGATGGATTTCAGTGAGCGGCACACGTACCCAGATATTGGGCGACAGCCAGGTTTTCAGCCACACGACTGGCGAGCTTTTGTTGACCTCAACGCGGACTTCTGTCGGGCCACCCAACTGCTGCGCCATCTGATGGCTTAAGAATTCATAGTGTTGCGCCCAACGCAGTCCGGCCTCTTCAGCGGCCTCGTTGGAATAGAGGGAAATACCCAACTCACGATAAATTTCCCGACGAAACGCGGGAGGCACCACCAGTTGTGTACCGTCCTCCAGCTGCAGTTTATCGGTCATCAGCATACGAACTTCGTAGGCCAGGACCTTATTAAACTGCTGGAGGCTCGGCAAAATCGCGAAGTTCAGCACAACCAGATAAGTCGTCACCAGGCTGGCAAACAGCAAGGTGACGATGAGCAATAATGTGCGGGCAAACGAACTTCGTGGCGAGAAGCGCATTCGCCTCATGCTTTAGAACCGTCCGGAACAAAAACGTAGCCCAGGCCCCATACGGTCTGAATATAACGCGGATGCGCCGGATCTTCTTCCACCATACGGCGCAGACGAGAAATCTGTACGTCGATAGAACGTTCCATCGCCGAGTATTCACGACCACGGGCCAGGTTCATCAGCTTGTCGCGAGACAGCGGCTCACGCGGGTGGCTTACCAGCGCTTTCAGTACCGCAAACTCCCCGCTGGTGAGCGGCATCGGCTCATCTTCGCGGAACATTTCACGCGTACCGAGGTTCAGTTTGAACTTACCAAAGGCAATAACCGCTTCTTCCTGAGAAGGTGCGCCCGGCAGTTCGTTCGCCTGACGACGCAGTACGGCACGAATACGCGCCAGCAGTTCACGCGGGTTAAACGGTTTCGGAATGTAATCGTCAGCGCCGATTTCCAGCCCTACGATACGATCAACTTCTTCACCCTTCGCAGTCACCATAATGATCGGCATCGGGTTGCTTTGGCTGCGCAGGCGACGGCAAATAGACAGGCCGTCTTCACCCGGCAGCATTAAATCCAGCACCATCAGGTGGAAGGACTCACGGGTCAGCAGACGATCCATCTGCTCAGCGTTTGCGACGCTTCGAACCTGGAAGCCCTGCTCGGTCAGATAACGTTCCAGAAGCGCACGTAAGCGCATGTCGTCATCGACCACCAGAATCTTATAGTTCTCTTGCATTGTTATTACTCCCAAAGGTTCGCAACAATTAAGTGTATATTCTTAAGAAAGCTCACGTGAGTCACCAGCGAATTCTGGTATGAATTCCAGGCTAAATTGTTACAAAGCATATTAAACAGCAGCTTAAGTATACAATGTTTCTCGCAATACATTATTTATTCTGTTGATATGCTCACGTAATACTAATTGTGCGCATCATCACAGAGTCGAAGGTAAAACAATAAGATGAAAACGCCCCTGATAACCCGTGAAGGGTATGAAAAACTCAAACAAGAGCTGAATTATCTCTGGCGTGAAGAGCGCCCGGAAGTCACCAAAAAGGTCACCTGGGCCGCAAGTCTGGGTGACCGCAGCGAAAATGCCGACTACCAGTATAATAAAAAGCGCCTGCGCGAGATCGACCGCCGCGTCCGTTATTTGACCAAGTGCATGGAAAATCTGAAAATCGTCGATTACTCCCCGCAACAGGAAGGCAAAGTCTTCTTTGGCGCATGGGTCGAGATTGAAAATGACGATGGCGACATCCGCAAATTCCGCATTGTCGGCTACGATGAGATCTTCGGTCGTAAAGATTACATCTCTATCGATTCGCCAATGGCGCGGGCGCTGCTGAAAAAAGAGGTCGGCGATCTCGCGGTAGTCAACACCCCTGGCGGCGAAGCCAGTTGGTATGTAAACGAGATCGAATACGTGAAGTGAGACCGGAACAATCCGAAGCCCCCGTAGATGACTGGCATTTTTGCCAGTCAATCCGTATAACTATCCCCTGATTTTTTATCCTATAGACGAAGCTATCCATGATGAATGATTCTTTCTGCCGCATTATCGCAGGTGAAATTCAGGCTCGTGCTGAACAGGTAGAAGCTGCCGTTCGCCTGCTTGATGAAGGGAACACCGTGCCGTTTATCGCACGTTATCGTAAGGAAATCACCGGCGGTCTGGACGATACGCAATTGCGTAATCTGGAGACCCGTCTGGGATATCTGCGTGAACTGGAAGACCGCCGTCAGGCGATCCTGAAATCTATCGGCGAGCAAGGCAAACTGACCGATGATCTGGCGAATGCGATCAACGGTACGTTAAGTAAGACCGAACTCGAAGATTTCTATCTGCCGTACAAACCCAAGCGCCGCACCCGTGGGCAAATCGCCATTGAAGCCGGGCTGGAGCCGCTGGCTGATCTGCTGTGGAACGACCCCTCCCACGACCCGGAAACGGAAGCCGCAAAATACCTCAACGCCGAAAACGGCGTGGCGGACACCAAAGCCGCTCTCGACGGCGCGCGCTACATTCTGATGGAGCGTTTCGCAGAAGACGCCGCGCTGCTGGCAAAAGTTCGTGATTACCTGTGGAAAAACGCGCATTTGGTTTCTACCGTGGTCAGCGGTAAAGAAGAGGAAGGGGCGAAGTTCCGTGACTACTTCGACCACCATGAACCGATTTCTACCGTGCCATCCCACCGTGCGCTGGCCATGTTTCGTGGTCGTAACGAAGGCGTGTTACAGCTTTCTCTGAATGCCGACCCGCAATTCGATGAGCCGCCAAAAGAGAGCCACGGCGAGCAGATTATCCAGGATCATCTGGGACTGCGCCTGAATAACGCACCTGCCGACAGCTGGCGTAAAGGCGTTGTGAGCTGGACGTGGCGCATCAAAGTGCTGATGCACCTTGAAACCGAGCTGATGGGTACCGTGCGCGAACGTGCGGAAGATGAAGCGATTAACGTCTTTGCCCGCAACCTGCATGACCTGCTGATGGCCGCCCCAGCCGGACTGCGCGCCACAATGGGCCTCGATCCGGGTCTGCGTACCGGGGTAAAAGTGGCTGTGGTTGACGGTACCGGCAAACTGGTCGCTACCGATACCATTTATCCGCATACCGGTCAGGCCGCCAAAGCCGCCGTCGCCGTTGCGGCGTTATGTGAAAAATACAACGTTGAGCTGGTGGCGATTGGTAACGGTACGGCGTCGCGCGAAACCGAGCGTTTCTTCCTCGATGTACAGAAACAGTTCCCGCAAGTCACCGCGCAGAAAGTAATCGTCAGCGAAGCCGGCGCATCAGTGTACTCCGCTTCCGAGCTGGCGGCCCTGGAGTTCCCGGACCTCGATGTTTCGCTGCGTGGGGCGGTGTCTATCGCCCGTCGTCTGCAGGATCCGCTGGCTGAGCTGGTGAAAATCGATCCGAAATCTATCGGTGTGGGCCAGTATCAACACGACGTCAGCCAGACGCAGCTGGCGCGTAAGCTGGATGCGGTCGTGGAAGACTGCGTAAACGCCGTCGGCGTTGATCTGAACACCGCCTCCGTACCGCTGCTGACCCGCGTGGCGGGCCTGACGCGCATGATGGCGCAAAACATCGTCGCCTGGCGCGATGAGAACGGCCAGTTCCAGAACCGCCAACAACTGCTCAAAGTCAGCCGCCTGGGACCTAAAGCCTTTGAGCAGTGCGCGGGCTTCCTGCGTATCAATCACGGCGATAATCCGCTGGATGCCTCCACCGTTCACCCGGAAGCGTATCCGATTGTGGAACGCATTCTGGCTGCCACCGAGCAATCGCTGCGTGATCTGATGGGCAACAGCACAGAACTGCGTAATCTGAAAGCGTCCGACTTTACCGACGAACGTTTCGGGGTACCAACCGTCACCGACATTATCAGAGAGCTGGAAAAACCGGGCCGCGACCCGCGTCCTGAATTCAAAACCGCACAGTTTGCTGACGGCGTAGAAACCATGAACGATCTGCAACCGGGAATGATTCTGGAAGGGGCTGTCACCAACGTCACCAACTTCGGCGCGTTTGTCGATATCGGCGTACACCAGGACGGTTTGGTGCACATTTCTTCACTGTCAAATAAGTTCGTCGAAGATCCACACACCGTGGTGAAAGCGGGTGATATTGTGAAGGTAAAAGTGCTGGAAGTAGACCTGCAGCGTAAGCGTATCGCGCTGACTATGCGTCTGGATGAGCAGCCAGGTGAAACCAACGCGCGCCGCAGCGGCGAAAATAGCGATCGTACTCAGGGCAATCGTCCGGCACCAAAAGCCGCGAAACCTCGTGGCCGTGACGCTCAGCCTGCGGGCAACAGCGCGATGATGGATGCGCTGGCAGCGGCAATGGGTAAAAAGCGCTAAGTTTGGATCATGTGCCGGATAGCGGTGTAAATACCGTATCCGGCATATTTGCTATATTATCTTCTCTCTTCCTCATTATATTTATCACTTCATTAACAGATGAAACCTTAATTAAACATTAAGGATTTCAATAATTGCTAGCGCGAATCATTCGTCCCCAACCAGAATAAATATTGAGGAATATCAAAATTGGCTCAAATTATTATCTAATTGTACATTCCGTCACACTTATTCTATTGATGATAGAAACCATTCTCATTATCATTGGTTTGTTGATTATTTACTCTTTCCTTACGTTGGCTAATCATCTGGTCTCATGCCGCCCTGTCGCCCCATGAGGTAATCACCCAGTTAGCGAGATATAAGTAGGTCCCTATGCAATTCACTCCTGACAGTGCGTGGAAAATTACCGGTTTTGCCCGTGAAATCAGCCCGGCTTATCGTCAGAAATTGTTGTCACTTGGCATGCTACCCGGCTCATCCTTCAACGTGGTTCGCGTCGCCCCGCTCGGCGATCCTATCCATATTGAAACGCGTCGCGTAAGTCTGGTATTGCGTAAAAAGGATTTGGCGTTATTAGAAGTGGAAGCGGTGTCCTGTTAATACAGTGAGTCTATAAAAATGAAAAAACTAACCATTGGTTTAATTGGTAATCCTAATTCCGGCAAGACAACCTTATTCAACCAGCTCACCGGCGCGCGTCAGCGTGTAGGCAACTGGGCTGGCGTTACCGTTGAGCGTAAAGAAGGTCATTTCGCCACGACGGACCATCAGGTCACGCTGGTCGACTTACCCGGCACCTATTCACTGACAACAATCTCATCACAGACCTCTCTCGATGAGCAAATCGCTTGTCACTACATTTTAAGCGGCGACGCGGATCTGTTGATCAACGTGGTCGATGCCTCAAACCTTGAGCGCAACCTCTACCTGACGTTGCAACTGCTTGAGCTGGGTATTCCCTGTATCGTCGCCCTGAACATGCTGGATATTGCTGAGAAACAGCAAATCCGTATCGATATCGACGCCCTCTCCGCCCGTCTTGGCTGCCCGGTGGTTCCGCTGGTCTCCACCCGCGCCCGCGGCATTGAAGCGCTGAAGCTGGCGATCGATCGCTATAAAGAAAACGACACCGTCGAACTGGTGCATTATGCCCAGCCGCTGCTGCAGGAAGCCGATTCCCTCGCTGACGCGATGGCCAAAGATATGCCGCTAAAACAGCGCCGCTGGCTGGGCCTGCAAATGCTGGAAGGCGATATCTACAGCCGTGCCTACGCCGGTGACGCCGCGCAAAACCTCGATGCCGCCATTGCGCGTCTGAGCGAAACAATGGACGATCCGGCGCTGCATATCGCCGATGCGCGTTACCAATGCATCGCCGCAATCTGCGATACCGTCAGTAATACCCTGACGGCAGAGCCGAGCCGTTTCACTACCGCGGTGGATAAAATTGTCCTCAACCGTTTCCTTGGGCTGCCAATTTTCCTGTTCGTGATGTACCTGATGTTCCTGCTCGCCATTAACATTGGCGGCGCGCTGCAGCCGTTATTCGATGTGGGTTCCGTGGCGCTATTTATTCATGGTATTCAATGGATTGGCTATACGCTGCACTTCCCGGACTGGCTGACCATCTTCCTGGCGCAAGGTCTTGGCGGCGGGATTAACACCGTGCTGCCGTTGGTACCGCAAATCGGCATGATGTACCTGTTCCTCTCCTTCCTTGAAGACTCCGGTTACATGGCGCGCGCTGCGTTTGTGATGGACCGCCTGATGCAGGCGCTGGGACTGCCGGGCAAATCGTTTGTCCCGCTGATAGTCGGTTTTGGCTGCAACGTACCGTCGGTGATGGGCGCCCGTACGCTGGATGCCCCACGTGAACGTCTGATGACCATCATGATGGCGCCGTTTATGTCCTGCGGCGCACGCCTGGCGATTTTCGCCGTCTTTGCCGCGGCTTTCTTTGGTCAGAACGGAGCGCTGGCGGTCTTCTCGTTGTATGTACTGGGTATCATCATGGCGGTACTGACCGGTCTGATGCTCAAACACACCATCATGCGTGGCGAAGCAACACCGTTCGTGATGGAGCTTCCGGTGTACCATGTGCCGCACATCAAGAGCCTGATTATTCAGACCTGGCAACGCCTGAAAGGCTTCGTGCTGCGTGCCGGTAAAGTCATCATCATCGTCAGCATTTTCCTCAGCGCGTTTAACAGCTTCTCGCTGAGCGGAAAAATCGTCGACAACATCAACGACTCTGCTCTGGCCTCCGTTAGCCGCATTATTACCCCAGTCTTTAAGCCGATTGGCGTTCACGAAGATAACTGGCAGGCAACCGTAGGTCTGTTTACCGGCGCGATGGCGAAAGAAGTGGTTGTCGGTACGCTGAACACGCTCTATACCGCAGAAAACATTCAGGAAGAAGAGTTCAATCCGGCAGATTTCCACCTCGGTGAAGAGCTGTTCAGTGCGGTGGATGAAACCTGGCAAAGCCTGAAAGATACCTTTAGCCTGAGCGTTCTGGCCAACCCTATCGAAGCCAGCAAAGGCGACGGCGAGATGGCTACAGGCGCAATGGGCGTGATGGGCGAGAAATTTGGCAGCGCCGCCGCCGCGTACAGCTACCTGATTTTCGTGCTGCTGTATGTCCCGTGCATTTCAGTGATGGGTGCTATCGCACGTGAATCAAGCCGTGGTTGGATGGGCTTCTCGATCCTGTGGGGCCTGAACATCGCCTATTCACTGTCGACGCTGTTTTATCAGACCGTCAGTTACAAAGAGCATCCGACTTACAGTCTGGTGTGCATCTTAGCCGTCATCCTGTTTAACATCGTATTGCTGGGTCTGCTGCGCCGTGCCCGCAGCCGGGTGGATCTCTCACTGCTGTCAACCAACAGAACGGCTAGCTCCTGCTGTTCCAGTACCACTGGCGATTGCCACTAAGGTCGTCAACAATGGCATCGCTTATTCAGGTTCGTGATTTACTGGCGCTGCGGGGGCGTATGGAGGCAAAGCAAATTAGCCACACGCTGCATACCCCGCAGCCAATGATTGACGCCATGCTGAATCAGTTAGAAAAGATGGGCAAAGCGGTGCGGATTCAGGAAGATGCCGATGGGTGTCTGTCCGGAAGCTGCAAGAGTTGCCCGGAAGGTAAAGCCTGCCTGCGCGAGTGGTGGGCTTTGCGCTAGTGTGCCGCTCCTGCCGGATTCAGCGTTTATGCTGATATCCGGCTTTTTGCGTAACGGCTCCCACAACGATTTCACTGTTTCAGCAAAACAGATCTATCCCTCTGCCTTCCGCGCAGAACTATCAACTCGTGGATGATTACTGTCGATCGGGCAAGTAGAGTCTCGTCATCTTATTTCCCAGGTGACGGTTCGCCATGAATACTGACACGACAGCTACGCCGCATGACGCGATTTTCAAAACGTTCTTAAACCACCCAGCGACCGCCCGCGATTTTCTGCAACTTCATCTACCCGACTCTTTGCGTGCACTTTGCGATCTGAACACACTACAACTGGAATCGGGCAGCTTTATTGAAGATGATTTGCGCGCGTACTATTCAGACGTGTTGTGGTCGCTGAAAACTCGTGAAGGCGATGGCTACATTTACACCATCATTGAACATCAGAGTACCGCGGATGCTCATATGGCATTTCGCCTCATGCGCTATGCCATTGCCGTAATGCAGAGGCATCTGGACGCGGGCCATAAGAAACTACCGTTGGTGATCCCCATACTTTTTTATCATGGTACCGTCAGCCCATATCCATATTCACTCTGCTGGCTGGACGAATTTGACAACCCGGAGGCAGCCAGACCACTTTATGCCACAGCATTTCCATTGGTCGATATCACCGTTGTGCCCGATGACGAGATCATGCAGCACCGCCGGATGGCGCTGCTGGAGCTCATCCAAAAACATATTCGTAAACGAGATTTGATGGGGTTAGTAGAAAAACTCGCCATCCTGCTTGTTAAAGGACACGCTAATGACAACCAGTTGAAAGCCCTGTTTAATTACCTGATGCAGGCCGGGGACACCGCGCGTTTTAGCGAATTTATTCACCAGGTCGCCGAACGTTTACCTCAACACAAGGAAAAGTTGATGACTATTGCCGAAAGATTACGTCAGGAAGGGCACCTTAATGGTCTTCAGGAAGGTCACAGGAAAGGGTTACGAGAGGGTTTGCAACAAGGCAAACGTGAGGAAGCTCTGCGCATTGCAACAACCATGCAGGCTGATGGCATAGACTTGCTGACTATCTGCAGAATCACCGGCCTGGCCGCTGAGGAACTGGCTACGTGCAGCCATTAATCCCCAGCCCGGCAGCATGATTCTACCGGGCAAAACAGCGGATTTATAGCCGCTGTTTTAACGCCACCAGCGCTGAGCAGAACTCCGTTGGATGTGAGATAAACGGCGCATGCGCGGCTTTGGCAAACACCAACGACTCGCTCAGTGGCCACAGGGTATCCAGCATCGGGACGACTTTGCGCGGAACCAAACCATCAAGATAACCGTACATCCGCAGGAAAGGCTTATCCACCGAGCATAACGGCTCACGCAGATCGACTGTTTTCAGGATCTCCAGTCCGCCATTAAGCACCTCGACTTTCGGCATGGGTAAAGCCAGCACCGTTTTCTTCAGCGCCCGCGCATCCTGACGCGCGGTTTCCGTGCCCATCGTTTGCAATGCCAGAAAACGCTCCACTGTACGCTGAAAATCTTCGCTCAGTTGCTGCTGGAAACCTGCCAGCACTTCCGGCTTAATTCCCGGCCATTCAGCGCGCGCGCTAAAGCAAGGTGAAGACGCGACGGTCACCAACGCCTGAACACGCTCAGGGTGCGTTAACGCCACCTGACTTGCGACCAGCCCGCCAAGACTCCAGCCGAGCCAGATAGCGTTCTCCGGCGCCTGTCTTAATACCCGTTCAGCCATCTCTTCCAGCGACATTGCGCCGAAACCCTGACTGCGACCAAATCCCGGCAAGTCGACAAGGTGCAGCGTAAAATGCGAGCTCAGTTCCTCACTTATGCAATGCCATACTTCCGCATTCAGTCCCCATCCGTGCAGCAGCACAAGATGGCAATTTCCCGAACCCTGGGTCTGCCACCAAATGTCATTCATCAGTTATTGTTCTCTTTTAGCCTGAAAGGATGCATCTATGCTAACAGTACCAGGATTGTGCTGGCTATGCCGAATGCCGTTGACGTTGGGGCACTGGGGGATCTGTTCGGTTTGCTCGCGGGCAACGCGTCAACCTCTCAGCCGATGTCCTCAATGCGGACTACCTGCCGCGCATCCTTCGCTTCCCTGCGGCCGTTGCCTGCAAAAACCCCCGCCGTGGCAGCGTCTGATCGCCGTCAGTGACTATATTCCTCCGCTGAGCGGACTTATCCACCAGTTTAAGTTTTCACGCCGCAGCGAAATGGCCATTGCCCTTTCACGTTTACTGTTGCTGGAGGTATTACAGGCCCGGCGCGTCAGCGGTCTTCCTCTGCCGGACAGGATCGTTAGCGTCCCACTTTGGCAACGCAGACACTGGCGCAGAGGATTTAATCAGAGCGACTTACTGTGTCGCCCTTTGGCGCACTGGCTTGGCTGCGACTGGGACAGGCAGGCCATCACACGGGTTCGGGCCACCGCTACACAACACCATCTAAGCGCCAGATTACGCAAACGTAACCTGAAAAATGCCTTTCGCCTTGAATTGCCAGTGCAGGGACTCCATATGGTTATTGTGGATGATGTCGTCACTACCGGAAGTACCGTCGCGGAAATCGCGCAGCTGCTTTTGCGCAACGGCGCGGCGACTGTCCAGGTATGGTGCCTGTGTCGAACCTTGTAGAGCCTCGATGATGGGCGTATTATAACCAAGTAAAATAGTCAACTATTAGGCCATTACTATGATCCATATTTCCGATGCTGCACAAGCGCACTTTGCCAAACTGCTGGCAAATCAGGAAGAAGGGACACAAATTCGCGTATTTGTGATTAATCCCGGCACGCCTAACGCTGAATGCGGCGTTTCTTATTGTCCGCCAGACGCCGTGGAAGCAACCGACACCGCCATTAAATTTGACCTGCTGACCGCATATGTTGATGAACTGAGCGCACCGTATCTGGAAGATGCAGAAATCGATTTCGTTACCGACCAGTTAGGCTCCCAGCTGACGCTGAAAGCGCCAAACGCTAAAATGCGTAAAGTTGCCGATGATGCGCCACTGATGGAACGCGTAGAGTACATGCTGCAATCGCAGATCAACCCACAGCTGGCAGGCCATGGCGGCCGCGTCTCTCTGATGGAGATCACCGATGAAGGCTACGCCATTCTGCAATTTGGCGGCGGCTGTAACGGCTGTTCAATGGTAGATGTAACGCTGAAAGAAGGTATCGAGAAACAGCTGCTGGCTGAATTCCCTGAACTGAAAGGCGTTCGCGATTTAACCGAACACCAGCGCGGTGAGCACTCTTACTACTAAGTCCTCAGCTGTAGAGTTGCCGTAGGCCCGATAAGACGCATCCGCGTCGCTATCGGGCATTGCTGCCGAATGGCAGCGTAACGGCCTACAACCCTGCATTTCTCTGCCTATGCCCTGCAACAATCCCCTGCATAATTTGACCAGCCTCTCATAATTTAAATTTTGCCTGCCCAGGTGATTTTCAAGCGCTGCATGTTACCCGTATCATTCGTATCAGCACCTAACACACACATAATAGCCAGCTAAACTGATTAGTTTTGAAGGTAATCAGCATTGGTGCTGTAAATACTCTGTTCCCGGTCGGGACAATCGGAATTTGTCATCTAAACACTGACGTTACCCATAACAAAGTAAAGGCCAGGTAAATCATGCCATTAGTCATCGTTGCTATCGGTGTAATCTTGTTACTCCTCCTGATGATCCGTTTCAAAATGAACGGCTTCATCGCTCTCGTCCTGGTGGCGCTTGCTGTCGGATTGATGCAAGGGATGCCACTGGATAAAGTCATCGGTTCTATTAAAGCCGGCGTCGGCGGAACTCTTGGCAGCCTCGCCCTGATTATGGGTTTTGGCGCCATGCTGGGCAAAATGTTGGCGGACTGTGGCGGCGCACAGCGCATTGCCACCACGCTGATTGCTAAATTCGGTAAAAAACACATTCAGTGGGCGGTGGTATTAACCGGTTTCACCGTCGGTTTCGCCCTGTTCTATGAAGTCGGCTTCGTTCTGATGCTGCCGCTGGTGTTCACAATTGCCGCGGCGGCAAATATCCCTCTGCTGTACGTTGGTGTACCAATGGCTGCTGCGCTGTCCGTCACACACGGATTCCTGCCGCCGCACCCGGGTCCAACCGCTATTGCCACCATTTTCCACGCAGATATGGGTAAAACCCTGCTGTTTGGTACGATTCTGGCCATCCCGACCGTGATTCTCGCCGGTCCGGTGTACGCACGTTTCCTGAAAGGCATCGATAAGCCAATCCCGGAAGGTCTGTACAGCGCGAAAACCTTTACTGAAGAAGAGATGCCTGGCTTTGGCGTCAGCGTCTGGACCTCTCTGGTTCCGGTTATCCTGATGGCGATGCGCGCCGTCGCGGAGATGATTCTGCCAAAAGGTCATGCTTTCCTGACTGTTGCAGAATTCCTTGGCGACCCGGTCATGGCTACGCTTATCGCGGTGCTGATTGCGATGTTCACTTTTGGTCTGAACCGTGGACGTTCGATGGATCAGATTAACGACACGCTGGTGTCCTCAATCAAAATCATCGCGATGATGCTGTTGATCATCGGTGGTGGCGGTGCCTTCAAACAGGTTCTGGTTGATAGCGGCGTGGACAAATACATCGCTTCAATGATGCACGGTTCAAGTGTTTCCCCGCTGCTGATGGCATGGTCTATCGCTGCGGTACTGCGTATCGCGCTGGGTTCCGCGACCGTTGCTGCGATTACTGCAGGTGGGATCGTGGCGCCGCTGATTGCGACGACCGGCGTAAGCCCTGAGCTGATGGTTATTGCAGTCGGTTCCGGTTCCGTCATTTTCTCCCACGTGAACGATCCAGGCTTCTGGCTGTTCAAGGAGTATTTCAACCTGACCATCGGTGAGACCATCAAGTCATGGTCAATGCTGGAAACCATTATCTCAGTCTGCGGTCTGGTGGGTTGTCTGCTACTGGGTATGGTGGTTTAACCCCTACATATCCCAGACAAAAAAGCCGGGGAAATCCCCGGCTTTTTTACTTCTTCTTCGCAGCGGCTTTGCGGCGCTTATCCAAATCCTTAATCAGCTTGTTCACCCCGTCATCGGCAAACATCTGCTCCAACGTGACGGTGAGCTTACGCCGCCAGTTTTTGTACTGGTCGCTGGTCCCCGGGATGTTGACCGGATCCGCCATTCCTAACCAGTCCTCCGGTTGCAAGCCCAGCAGCGCACTATTGCTGTCAGCGATGTAGCGTTGCATGCCACGATTAAGAATCGGCGTCATCGACATCAATGAGGCCTTGTGGCCTGCACGTTTTGGCAGACAACCATATTTGTGCAGCGCGTCCAGCAGCCCCTGTTTGGCCAGTTCTCTGTCCTGATACAAGCCACGCAGTACGACTTCGTCCGGATAGAGCCCCAACGCTTTACCCAGCGTCAGATCGCCGCTATCCCAATAACCTTTAAGCGTAGGAAGGTCATGCGTCGCCGCGACTGCCATTGATTGTTCCGGGTACGCTTTCGGCGCACGGAAGTTTTTCTCATGGTCATTCTCAAAATAAAGCACTTTGTAGGAGTACACGCCGCTATCGCGCAGCTTGCTGACGATCTCTACCGGCACCGTACCCAAATCTTCACCAATCACCATGCAGTGATGACGTTTACTTTCCAGCGCCAGAATTGAAAGCAGGTCGTCGACCGGATAATGCACGTAGGCACCGTGATCGGCCGTTTCACCGTAAGGGATCCACCACAGACGCAGCATCGACATAACATGGTCGATACGCAGCGCACCGCAGTTCTGCATATTGGCGCGCAGCAGTTCGATAAACGGTTCGTAAGCACGTGCCGTGATGATGTGCGGATCCATCGGCGGCAGCCCCCAGTTTTGCCCCAGCGGACCGAGAATATCCGGCGGCGCGCCAACCGAGGCTTTCAGGCAGTACAGCTCGCGGTCGCACCAGGTTTCCGCCCCGCCTTCAGCCACACCAACCGCCAGGTCGCGATACAGCCCGACAGGCATCGCAAAGCCCTGGCTGGTTTTCCAGCAGTCAGCGAACTGGGTATACGCCAGCCACTGAAGCCACAGGTAGAAGTCCACGTCATCACGATGCGCTTCGCAGAACTGTTTGACCTCTGGCGAGTCCACCGACTGGAAAGCCTCTGGCCACACCGGCCAGCCCCAGCGCAAGGCGTCTTCTTTCACCTGATGCGCATGCAGGGCGTCAAAGGCCGCCTGCCAGTACAGGCTATCGCCTTCCTGAGCCACAAACTGGCGAAATGCCGCCATCTGCTCATCATCGCGCGCAGAGAAGCTTTTCCACGCCATACGTAGCGCGGTCATCTTTAGTGCGGTAACGGTGGAGTAATCAACCCATACGGCGTCGCGCGCGCGTTGCAGAGCTTGCTGAGTCGCCGGTTTCTGCCACCAGGCCTGCGCCTCTTTGCTGTGGTGGAAATCGTCTACTGCGTTGACATCAATATAAATAATATTCAGCCAGCGACGTGAGGACGGACTGTACGGGCTGGCGCTTTCCGGGTTCGCCGGATACAGCGCATGAATCGGATTCAAACCAATAAACGCGCCGCCACGCTTTGCCACATCCACCAACATGGCACGGAGATCGCCAAAGTCGCCAATCCCCCAGTTTTTTTCTGAACGTAGGGTGTAAAGCTGAACGCATGCCCCCCACAGCTTCTGCCCGGCCAACAACGCCTGCGGTTCATAACAGCGTTTCGGCGCCACGATGATGCGGCAATGGGCACGCAACTCCCCCTGAGTCAGGGTAAGCGTGTGATACCCCTCCGGCAGCTTCGCCGGAAGGTTGAAAGATTTACCGCCGACGGCATACCCTTTGTGCTGCACACCCTCTTCGGTAGTTAGCAGCCAGTTAAACTCTCCACTTCCCTCAACCGCCAACGGCATTTTTTTACCCGCGGTATAAACCATGACGTTCGGCACCGGGGTCACCGCCACCTTCGTGGCGGCGGTGGTGCGATGCATGGCGTCAAGCAAACGCCGCTTGGTTTCGGCGCCAATAGACTGCGGTTTACCGTGGGCATTAATGTAATTAGGGCTGATCCCCGCCGCCAGCGCGGCATTATCCAGACGTTTGCTTTCCATCGCGATTCCTTAACGTTTCGCCTGCCAGATACGAGCCTGATAATCGCGAATAGAGCGATCTGAACTGAACATGCCGCAACGCGCGGTATTCAGAATCGCCGCACGGGTCCAGGCTTCCTGGTCACGGTACAACACGTCAACCTGCTTCTGGGCTTCAACGTAGGCCGCGAAGTCCGCCATGACCAGATACGGATCACCGCCTTGCTTGCCAATACTGTGCAGCATCTGGTCAAAGGCATGTTTATCGCCGTCGCTGTATTTCCCGCTTTCCAACTCTTTCAGAACAGCATCCAGCACCTTATCTTTCTTACGCCATTTCACCGGGTCATAGCCTTTCGCTTTCAGCGCTTTCACCTCTTCCACGGTATGACCAAAGATAAAGATATTCTCGTCACCCACCTTCTCGGCGATTTCGACGTTGGCACCATCCAGCGTACCAACAGTTAACGCGCCGTTCAGCGCCAGTTTCATATTACCGGTGCCGGAAGCTTCTTTCCCGGCGGTTGAGATCTGCTCAGAGATATCCGCCGCCGGAATCAGCATTTCCGCCGCCGAGACACAATAATCCGGCAGGAAGACAACTTTCAGCTTGTCGCCAACTTTCGGGTCGTTATTGATGGTTTCCGCCACCTTGTTGATAGCGAAGATAATATTTTTCGCCAGGTAGTAACCCGGAGCGGCTTTTGCGCCAAACAGGAATACGCGCGGCACGCGTTCCGCCTGCGGGTTTTCACGAATTTCTTTATACAGCGCCAGAATATGCAGCAAGTTCAGATGCTGACGCTTGTACTCATGCAGGCGTTTGATCTGAATATCAAAGATTGCCTGCGGATTGATTTCGATACCAGTCCGTACCTTCACAAACTCTGCCAGGCGCTTTTTATTCGCCAGCTTAATGTCACGATAAGTCTGACGGAACTTCGCGTCGTCGGCGTATTTTTCCAGGTTAATCAACTGGTCGAGATCGTTGGCCCACTCTTTTTTCAGCGATTTATCCAGCAGTGCGGCAAGCGCCGGGTTGCACTGCTTAATCCAGCGACGCGGAGTAATCCCGTTGGTGACGTTATGAAATTTGTTCGGCCAGAGCTGGTGATATTCCGGGAATAGATCTTTCACCACCAGATCAGAGTGCAGCGCCGCCACGCCGTTAACCGCAAAACCGCTGACCACACACATATTGGCCATACGTACCTGTTTATTATGCACCACCGCCAGTTTCGCCCACACTTCAGCATTACCCGGCCAGGTTTTATCGACCAGTTTCTTAAAGCGGTCATTAATCTCTTTGATGATTTGCATGTGGCGCGGCAGTAGCGCTTTCACCAACTTCTCATCCCAGCACTCTAACGCTTCCGGCATCAGGGTATGGTTAGTGTAAGCGAAGGTTTTGCTGGTAATGGCCCACGCATCGTCCCAGCTCATCTGGTGCTCATCAATCAGCACACGCAACAGCTCAGGGATCGCGATAGTCGGGTGAGTATCATTAAGCTGAATGACTTCGTAATCCGCCAGTTCGTGCAGCTTACGCCCGGCCAGATGATGACGACGCAAAATGTCGGCTACGGAGCAGGCGCACTGGAAGTACTGCTGCATCAGGCGCAGCTTTTTACCCGCGGTGTGGTTATCGTTCGGGTACAGCACTTTGGTCAGTTTTTCGGCGTCGATGCCCTGCTGCTCAGCACGCAGGAAATCGCCGTCATTAAATTTGGTCAGGTTAAACGGATGCGCGTGGCTGGCCTGCCACAGACGCAGCGGTTGCGCCACGCCGTTACGGTAGCCGAGAACCGGCAGATCCCAGGCCTGGCCGGTGATGGTAAACCCAGGCTCCCAACGTCCCTCTTTGGTGACTTTACCGCCAATGCCGACCTGCACGTCCAACGCCTCGTTGTGACGGAACCACGGGTAGCTACCGCGATGCCAGTCATCCGGGGCTTCCATCTGCTGACCGTCGGCAAAAGACTGGCGGAACAGGCCGTACTGGTAGTTGAGACCATAGCCCGTCGCCGACTGGCCGACCGTCGCCATCGAATCAAGGAAGCAGGCCGCCAGGCGCCCCAACCCACCGTTACCTAACGCCGGATCGATCTCTTCTTCCAGCAGATCGGTCAGGTTGATGTCGTGCGCTTTCAGCTCATCGCTCACCCCCTGATACCAGCCCAGATTGAGTAAGTTGTTGCCGGTCAGACGACCAATCAAAAACTCCATCGAGATATAGTTAACATGGCGCTGATTTTTTGCCGGTTTCACCGCTGTCTGGGCGCTGAGTAACTCAGCCAACGCCCCACTCACTGCCTGCCACCACTGGCGCGACGTCATTTCGTGAGCCGACAGTAAACCGAAATGCTGCCACTGACGCGTCAGGGCTGCCTGAAATTGATCTTTGTTGAAGGTTGGCTGTGACATAGGGATTCCAGGTCCTTAGGTAATAAAACAACGTTATCGCTAGTTTGCCAGGCTCGTTGTTGACCTTCCTCATCCTGGCACGGATTAGGGAGGGAGGAGGGGCGGGGATGAGCATAAAAGTGTGATCGCCGCCACTTAAAGAAGAGAGGCATTGCCGGTCAATACGTAGGTTTCCCCCGCATCCCCCTGAAATGCATCACGGTTTTCGCATTAACCTAAAGAGATTAGCCAGACAATATCAAACAGTAAGATGATATTTAGAAAAAATATGTAAACAGAGAAATAGTTTCTCACCTGAAATACGCATTCTGCTTGAGTTATTTCACATGAAAGTTTTAAGTCGAGCACAAAATTCATCGTCTTTTTATTAAACGATACAGTAACAACATAAAAAAGTGGAATCTTTCCGCTGGGTGAAAGTCACGCTGGATCCAGTCACCACGCCTGTTGCGACTCTTTAAAGAAATTATTGCAATAGATGTATAGATTTGTGACATAGTGCAAAATCAGACACACAAAAAGCCCGCTTAGCTTGCATAAAATACCAATCTGGCCGACCTTATATCTATTAATTACGAAGCGCAAAAAAAATCATTCTTCCCCATTTTCACACAGTGAAGTGACTAACTTATTAGACTGGCCCCCTGAATCACCAGACAA
>NZ_SZXD01000046.1:0-10449 GCF_005281115.1 Citrobacter sp. wls710 | reverse complement strand
TGTCTGGTGATTCAGGGGGCCAGTCTAATATGTTCGCACTCATCACAAAAAAACTACTGTACAGAAAACTCCGTGACACAGAAACATATGCACTGCCGCATTATCAGATATTCTGATAACTTATTGTTTTTAGATAAATATTAGCTAAAAACAACTCTTATCCGAAACGCTTCCCAACGTTTGTATTTTCCGGCACACGTAAGGACAAATTCTGTATCGTGCCTGCGACAGATACTCTCAGTAGCACAATATTAAGTGTTGTTCGACTATATCAGGCGCAGTTTGGGAAACAGAAAGCATTGTACTATAAGGGCTTCCCCGGCATGTCAGCACAGGTATTCAAGGTTTCTGTCTGTTCTTCAGTGAAAATAAAGGGGGAGAGACTGCTATACTATAAACGCCCATGATGAATCGTTTTTGATTTGGCCCCTGATGAAAGACGCGCGTGAGATTCTTGTTCGTTAAGCGGCTATGTATAGCCTGTACAATAGTTGGATAGACATTTAGAGGTTCTAACCCTTTATCTTCAATGAGGTACAGGTCACATGATTATATTGCTGCTTCGTGCTTCAGCTGGCGGAATACAGCCTGAAATCATCACCTAAATGCAATGATGCCCAGCACAGCCTTACATTTTTCGCAGCGATGGCAACAACAGCTCGCCAGTATCCTCTGTGTTCGCTGATACGAATCTCCGGCTTTCGTTATTCTGTCAAACTTTGATTTTCCGCCGCGGCTGTATTTCGATGGTGTCAGTTCCAGCCATTCTGCCAGTTGACGCACATTCTTAAAATTATGTGCATTACCGATACTGGCGCCCAACGTACAGGCGGTTGTTGGACCAACCCATTCAACTCCATCATGAGTTAGCTGTTGTGATCAGCTTTTGCCATACGGGAAACAATTCGGTCATATACAACGATATTAGATTCAATACGATCAATGTGTTCCAGCAGGTCGTCAACACATTGCTGAACCTGAAGGGGTAAAGAATGATTCTTTCAGAAACCATATGGCACAGGACATCTGTACTTTGTGGCACAATTACACCCAATTCAGATAATAATCCTCGCAGACGATTGTATCTTACTGTTTTCTCTTCTATAAAGCCCTGTCAGATACGATGTAAACACTGCATCGCCTGTTGGCTTTCGTCTTTCACTGGTACGAACCGCATATGCGGACGACGAACAGCTTCACGGATTGCCTGAGCATTATTTGCATCATTTTTTCCTGATTTGCCGGCCATACGATAAGGCGATACTAAGTTAGCAGCCATCAGATGCGGCTCATGACCATCCTGCCGAAACAATCTTGTCCAGCAGCGAGCTCCGGAGCATGCTTCCATCCCGATAACACAGGGAGGCAAACTTGCAATCAACTCAGGAAGTGCACCATGCGATACTTTAGGCTTAATCAGAATAATTCTACTATTTTGATCAACACCATGAACAGCAAACATATTTTTAGCAAGAACGATACCGACAGTCGTGATAGTTATAACGAATTCCTCCGGGGCGATGTATAGTCCATAATTGCACAAGAATTAATCGGGCACATAATCAGGGGTAGCCGCTTCCATTCGCTAAGACTAAAAATTCATCTCTCAACCCTCGATTAAATATTGGAACTCCAGACGTTATCACCACCTCCTCAGTTATGATCTGTTCCCACTCCAGCGGAAACAGATAAGAAGTCTATGCCATTATCTGGTATTCATGCATCATCTGGCATAATTAGGGATCGAAGTTTTGAAAACCAGAGTTACCGCGCCAGTAGCCTAACGCTTATCACAGCCACGATCACATTGTGTAATACCGTGTATATAGAAAACGCCATTAATCAGTTGAAGCTACCAATCAATAATCAATTGCTGTCACACCTGTCTCCGCTGGGCCGGGAACACATTAATCTGACGGGAGAGTATATCTGGCGAACCAACAAAAACGGCTGAAGGGAAGTATCGTCCTTTTCGACCAGTTGATGTCAGTCAGTACAAAAACAACCTTAACATACAATAATTTCTTTTACCTAAACGGAGCCCATATAGGCTATGCTTGTTGGAGTTGAAAAGATCACGCAAAATTATTTACTTTACCCAAACCTGCCTATCATGCTGGCGGTACCAGGACACTTTATTCTGCAAGGTTATAAAACAAACCGTCAGTAACACTATACCGAAAATTACTGTAGGAATTTCATATTGATGGACATATATTACATACGAAATACTCGACGACTGGAGAATAATTTCCGAATGTCATTTTATTAAAGTTTTCTTGAAGGCCAATAATAACCCTGTACGAGGGTGATATTATTACCCCTCAGGTATTCGAGATGTGAAACAGTCTCTACTCCTTCAACAATCAAACAGCCAGGGCAGAAGGAAGACAATTCATTCATTTCCAGTCGTTCCTCATACACCTTCCAGAAGGAGTGTTTGTCTATTTTTAACCCTACACCATGCAAAGGTATGGTTTTCTTTTCAGTTTTAAAGTCAACATCATCAACCCATATATTTACAATATATGGTAATGATTGTCTAACCCTATGCAATAATTGCGATCTCAATATATCATAATCGTATTGAATCTCGATATTTAACCTTATTAAATGAAGGTATTTGTTAACAGATGGAATAAAATTATCCTTTATCAGTATATTCAATGGAACATTTATAAATAAATTTTTTTCCAGAGCAGGGTGCCGATAACATGCCATACAAAAGAATGACAACTGCTCGTAGAAAATCATACCTAACACTTCATCCGATAGAGAATTGAAATAACTTTCAGGATTGATTGATAAGTCATGTGGACTTGAAAGTATTTCATATCCTTTAACTTTCTGATTAAAAACATTAACTACAGGTTCTAATTTAAAATCGAAATTCATACCATTTATCTTTATCAAGATTGTTATCCCCAAAATTTTGCCTCAAGTACATTTTTATAAAAAAACAGATAAAATGTTATACTACTAAAGTGTTATTTTATTGAATAAACTGATAAAAAAGTTTATGTAAGTTAAGGTACATTCATAGAAGAACGGGTTGTAACATGTCTACTGAATAATTCAATAAACACTTACTTTAAAAAGCAGCAGCACAGAAAGTATCTAAGGACAAGTAAAAGTATTTCTTATCAAAGTATTGTGCTACTTTTTTTGATTAAAAGAAATTTTTCGAGTTTAAACGGGGGGGGCCGTGAAATTGCTCTTACTACCACTACAGGAATTTAATAGTCAATGATGATAAATAAAAACCTGTATGCTTTTAAAAAATTCAAACAAACAACTTCACGGCTAACAACACCTGTCCAGCCTGGATATTCCATTTCCAGCAGATTAGTGAAAATTTAATTAATGATGTATATTTCTCAATTAAAACCACTGTTTCCAACAGTATCTGATGTTTGCAATGATTTGGCCTTAAATTAGATTTCTGTGAAACAATTATCTGAGAATGAATTAAAACATATCAATTCTGAAGGTTCTCTAAGTTAACAACTTTGACCTGATTTCGTCCAGACCTTTTAGCCTCATAAAGCTTTGAGTCGGCTATTTTAAATAAATCATCAAACTTAACAACCAGTCCATCTTTAGGGTAGCATGCCACGGCGCCAATACTTATTGTAACTTTCCGTCTAAGTGTGGTCATATTTTCTACGCTTTTGCGTAATTTCTCACAGGTTAGAAAACAGCTTTTCTCATCTGTTTCTGGGAAAAGTATTATAAACTCCTCTCCACCAAACCGCGCGATTTTATCCTGGATTCGCAGATTTTTTTTGAGTTCCCATGCTATACTCTTCAGGGCGAAATCACCTTCCTGATGACCATAGTCATCATTATACGATTTAAAAAAATCGATATCAGCAATAGCAATTGATACAGGAGCAGGATGGTGTTCTAATCTCGTTATTTCACTTTCAAACCAAAGCATAAATTTTCGGCGATTGGCAATCTCTGTCAGACTGTCTTCTGTGGCCATGCGCTCCAGAATAATATTAACTTTATATAGCTCTTCTTTTTGTTTTTTGAGTTCTACCTCCATACGTTTTCTCTCGTCTATACTTTGAATCTGAGCAATGTAATATTTGACATCTCCGTTATCTTCACGCACGAGAGATACACTAAGAAGAATCCAAATATAATGACCTGATGCTGTTAAGTATCGTTTTTCCAACTGATAGAAAGGAATTTCCCCACGGGAAAGAGCCTCTAACTGTTTTAAATCTGTACATAAATCTTCAGGATGAGTGATATTTTGGAAGTTAATGGAAAGCAAATAATCTTCGGTATACCCAAGCATATTGGTCAGTGACTTATTAACTTTCATCCATAAACCAGAAGGATCGACCAGAGCCATTCCTATGGTTGAATTTTTAAATATACCTTCAAGAATTTCATTGTTTTTACGTAACGATGAAATAATATTTTCATTTTCGCTGACTAATAAGTTCATTTCGATCAACGATCCGATACTCTCAGCCATTAAACTAATAAATTCATAGTCGTCTTCCGTGAACGGTATTGTTCTAATCTCAGTAGAAGAGAAATTAAGTGTTCCCCATAAAATATCTTTCACCCATATTGGTGATGAAATATAGCTTTCAAGCCGCATACTGATATAGACGGGGTGAGTATTAAAATACTTATATTCTCCTGCATGTTCAACACTTATTATTTTTCTTTCGCTAACTACTCGATGGCAATAGGTATCTTTTAAATCAAAAACCATACCAGCTGAAATGTTTTCTCCCGTAGGTGAAACTGCAAGCAGAGAGTAACGATCACCTTCTATCTTACTAATAATACCCAGTGACAGATTAAAGGCTTTTAAACCTTCATTAAGAATGGCATGATAGGTGTTTTCAGGAGACACACGCTTTTTGGCCAGGGCCTCATATAGAAAGTGAATTCGATTGATATTTATTTTACTTTCATTCATTTTTAACATAGTCTTATCTTCTGCTTTTTTATACCTAATCACGGGTAACTCTTTGCACGTATCGTTCTGAACTTGTAAAAGCTTACTTCAGATATCCCTCTTTTCCGGCACTGTTGAAAATCTGATGACAATGTAGCTAAAGTCCCTATATTTCAGATACTAGCCTTACCAGACTCCTCATGTCCAGAGGAGTACAAAAATAAAACGATGCTGCGCGCTTTTGTGTAACGCGCATTCCGTCAATGCGATGCAAGCCATCTAAATGGATTCGAGTCCCGGCATGGCATTGTTTATAATTTCCAGTTTAACCCCAACGCATTCAATAATGTTATTTGACCGCTGTCTCATTGATACCAGAGTTCGCCAAAAGATGATTACTCATTTTTTAGGCGACCGACAGCTAAAATTTTACTGCTGGTGAGTATTTGTTGCTGGCACTGAACTGAAGTTGTACTTTACGCACAATACTCACCACTATCGTCTACACAGAAGAAACGGTTATGTACCCGGCCAGAATTCACATAGCGCCCTCTCAATCTCTGCTTTCCTCCATTCCCTTTTCGTTTCGATCCTGTATATCCTTACATTCTCCCCAATTCTTTCCAATTCTTCCAATTCTTCCAATTCTTCCAATTCTTCCAAATCAAAATGCTGGACGTTCTTCGTACTGTCTAATACACATTACTTAATTTAAGAATATTTCTTACACACCTGGCGCCAGAAGATGGCCAGAACAATGACAGAGGGTTTCGGTAATGAACTCCGGGAATTTATAGAATCCCTCATAGAATCAGGGGATTATCGTACACAAAATGAAGTAATCCGCGAGTCAATTCGCCTCCTGCGCGACAAACAGGCAGGGCCGCGTCTCAGGCACTACGGAATTTACTGGCAAAAAGTCTGAATAGCAGTGAACTTGTTGAGTGCGAAAAAGATGCGTTTCTCAAAAAAGCCAAAGCAGGCACGAGGGTAAGCGGTGAAAACAATTAAAGCCCCCCGAAGCCAGTCAGTACCTGAAAGATATCTGGCATTACGGATACCACTATTTTAGTGAGGAGCAGGCTGACAAATATATTAATCAGATATTCGATATTTTTCAGGTTATAATTGAAAATAATCTTGGGCCCCCCGAGCCTGAACCGGGAGACATACCCATGCACAGGCTGTTGAACAGCATGTGATTTATTTCCTGTAGACTGATGTCTCTGTATATTAAGCCAGTTAAGATGCCGATTGCCATCTTAACTGGCAGTAGCAAACAGTCAGATTGCGCTGCGTGAAAACTGGCAGGGTTACAGGGGGGTACCAGGTCAGAATTCACGTAGCGCACCCTCTCCTTCTCTGCTCCCTTCCATTTTTGGTTCGCTCCTGTTTGTCCTGGCATTTCCCTATTTCTCCCAAATGTTAAGTACTGGACGCATCTTTGAGTATCGTATAAACTGATTGTAAGATTTAAACTTACAACCGTGAGGCTTGAATATGGCCAGAACAATGACAGTGGATCTCGGAGATGAACTCCGGGAGTTCATAGAATCTCTCATAGAATCAGGTGATTATCGTACACAGAGTGAAGTAATCCGCGAGTCACTTCGTCTCCTGCGTGAGAAACAGGCAGAGTCACGTCTCCAGGCCCTGCGGGATTTACTGGCAGAAGGCCTGAGTAGCGGTGAACCAGTCGAATGGGAAAAGGACGCTTTCCTGAAAAAAGTCAAAGCTGGTACGAGGGCTGTCGGTGAAAACCGTTAAACTCACGCCGAAAGCCAGCCAGGATCTGGAAGATATCTGGTTCTACGGTTATCACCATTTCGGTGAGATGCAGGCTGATAAATATATCAATCATATATCGGATATTTTCCGGATACTGGGTGAGAACAGTATAGGCACTCCAAGACCTGAACTGGGTGAATATATCAATGCCTTACCTTTCGAACGGCATATCATTTATTTTCTGCAAACTGATACCGATATTATTATTATCCGTATATTAAGCCAGCATCAGGATGCTGGTCGTCATCTCAACTGGCAGTAACTCCTGACATATTGCGCTACGTGAAAACTGGCAGGGTTACAGGAGTTGTACCAGGTCAGAATTCACGTAGCGCATCCTCTCCTTCTCTGCTCT
Source organism: Citrobacter sp. wls710 (assembly GCF_005281115.1). NCBI lineage: Bacteria > Pseudomonadati > Pseudomonadota > Gammaproteobacteria > Enterobacterales > Enterobacteriaceae > Citrobacter > Citrobacter sp. wls710. The sequence continues at coordinate 3,379 of NZ_SZXD01000046.1, read as the reverse complement.
CTTCCCTTTTTGGTTCGATCCTGTTTGTCCTGGCATTACCCCAATTCTCCCAAAAACCGTTATACCTCCTGCAACCCTTGCCCTGCCTGGCTTCAGCGTGGTTCTGAGCAGGAAAAGGATCCTTTACGCATTTGGTTTTACCCGCAATAATGCGGGATAAGACAATAAAAGGATCCGCGCGCTGCGATTTATTGTCATGGCAGGATCGGCCGGTCAGGTGCAGAATACCTGTATCCATAAACAGTGCGTGCGCTACGTGAAAAATAACTGATGAACAACGTCATTCCCCTGCAGAATTCACCAGAACGCGTTTCGTTATTACCAATAGCCCCGGGCGTTGATTTTGCGACCGCCGTGGCATTACGACGCATGGCCACCTCCACCGGGGCCACCCCGGCCTACCTGCTGGCACCGGAAGTGAGTGCCCTCCTCTACTATATGCCCGACCAGCGTCATCACATGCTGTTCGCCACCATGTGGAACACCGGCATCCGTATCGGGGAAGCCAGAACCCTGACGCCCGAGTCATTTGATCTCGATGGTCTGCGACCCTTTGTGCGGGTACTGTCTGAAAAGGTCCGCGCACGACGCGGGCGCCCGCCGAAAGATGAGGTCCGTCTGGTTCCGCTGACCGATATAAGCTATGTCAGGCAGATGGAGAGCTGGATGGTCACCACCCGCCCGCGCCGGCGTGAACCGCTGTGGGCCGTCACAGATGAAACCATGCGGAACTGGCTGAAGCAGGCCGTGAAGCGGGCCGAAGCTGACGGGGTGCACTTTTCGATTCCGGTGACGCCCCACACGTTCCGGCACAGCTATATCATGCACATGCTTTATCACAGGCAGCCGAAGAAAGTCATCCAGGCCCTGGCCGGGCATAAGGATCCACGCTCGATGGAGGTTTATACCAGAGTGTTTGCTCTGGATATGGCGGCCACGCTGGCCGTGCCGTTCACCGGTGACGGGTATGATGCCGCGCAAATCCTCCGCACACTCCCCCCACTTAAGTGACAACGTCACTCACCACAGTTTATATAAGCTGTGGTGAGTAATTTCCCCTGGGATAAGCTGTAGTGAGTGAAATAAGCTGTAGAAGGCAACATAAGCTGGAGTGAGCAGATTGTGATTTGTGGAAGCTGGAACAATGACTACGCAGGGTTGTGGTAACGACAAAAAATACAATGGTGGAGGTTTGTGAGTCAGGAAGCACGGGCCTCAGGCATGAGCCGCACTCATCACCGCTTATATAAGCTGTAGTGAGCAGGACACTCACCAGAGGCAGTAATATAAGCTGTAGCAAGTAAACAGAGAGATGTTACTCACTACAGCTTATGTTCAGCGGGATTTGAAGAGTTTTTCCAGGTCATCGAGCGTGATGCCAAGTTTTTCTAAAAGCGCCAGCTTTTCAGTCATCTCCGGGCTGACCTCCCCTGCCTGTGTGACAGGCAACTGCGGGTTCTCAGCACTCTCATCATGCGGTGGCTTTAACTTGGGCCTACGGTAGTGAATACAGAAGAGTTTGGTGCGTCCCCGTTGGATCTCAGTGTAATCCAGATAGCCAATCTCCCGGAGCTGCTCCATGGCACGCCTCACCGTCTGGTTCTGAGAGAACACAGGGGATTTCAGGTTCAGACGGGCCCGCAGACGCGCCAGCGATATGGGCGCCGGATCCCGCGGCAGACTCTCTATAAAGGTATAAAGGGCCTGGGCGGACTCCCGGCGCTTCAGGGCATTGATGGCCTTGAGCTGCAGCAGCACTTTCCGGTCAAACTGATACAGTTCAAACAGGCGCGGATCGGCCTGCAACTGGACAATATCCTTCTCCGTATCATAGTAGGCCGACTGCACCAGGTGCGTGATGTACTCTTTGGTGTGATTTTCGGTCGTGCGCGAAAATGAGATCACAGTACCCGCGATACGTTTTAGCGAGGGGCTGATGCGCTCCCGAAGCTTGCGGGATGACTGACTGGAAGGGATCCCGCAGAGTTTGGCGAACTCGACAAACGGCAGTTCAACCTTATCGCCGATAACCTTATGCCGGGCAAAGGAATGGATCACCCCTACCCAGGTCTTGAAGTCATTATCCATATCCAGGCGGGGACCGGTGATCTCCACCTTATCAAAACCTTCGGCTCTGGCGAGAGACAGACGCGTCAGTTCTTCCGTCGCATCAGTACGCGAAAGCGTGTTCTTTTTACTGTTTTTCAGTGATTTGAGCGTAGGAACAAACACCCCAAGCCGCATCAGTGCCACAGGCTGCACTGTATTGCTGGCATTAGGTGTCAGATTTACGACTTCACCGGAGGATTTATCCACCTCTTCAAACAGTTTTCTGATGTCCAGATTGTCCTTTTCCAGAGCGCCTCCGATCGGTGGATAGTTGAAGAATAAAAGCAGGCAGTGTTTTTACGTGACAGCCTGTAAGTCGCTACACGACTGGCTTCAGTTTATACACAACCCTGATGCTGTTACAGAGGATATACTCACTGTAGTTTATATCACGGGCTCATTACAGCATATCTTCTGCATAATACAGTTTATTGCTTACCAGTTACAGCTTATGTTTAGCATGCTACAGCTTATGTGATCATGCTCCTGGCCCAGTGATGACGTGGCTTTCAGAGCAGTCGGGATCTTCTTTGGATCTTATAGGGATCATGTTAAGGATCTTATTACTGGATCGAATGACTGTATATGTGGATAACCTGCTGAGCAAAAGGGTAATTCCGCTTTTTCCCACATGATCTTCTTTCGGACCAGGCAACTCGGCGTACCTGCCCACATAAGCTCCGGAACTGTTGCGCTTCCTCGCGGGCGTTAGCCCGGTCACCGGCTTGCGGCGAGCGCTATGTCATTTAACGGATCCTGCATCTTAATGCTATTCCTCTCACTACACATATTCTCCGCCGTTGCGCACGGATCAGGATCCGAACTTAGCAACGTTGGTCGTTAAAAGGTTGTGCAAAGCACTATTCGGAAGAACGGGTAGTCAGGGGCTGATTATAGAGGTATTCGATGAAAAGGAGCGGCGTCATCGCAATGACTACAGCAGCCCGGACTCCGTAAAAAAATAGCTGCAAGATATCGTCGCGAGGCCGAACTGCACTGGTCTGAAACGCTGGCGACAATTGAGCTTATAAAGCGCATATATTAGCATTAATAATAATAGTGAATCTGATGACTATTCATCGTACGGAATGACTTTAATCCTCGCAATTTTACTGAAAAACAGACTGTCCATCAGGTTCCTATGATAATGGTGACCAAAAGATGGCCTGCATAGGCAAAGTAAAAAAAGCGAGATGGCATAAATCGCGTGCATTCATCAGAACAGAGACTGGCTGCCAGTGTAGACTGGCCCCCTGAATCACCAGACAAC
>NZ_SZXD01000047.1:0-68224 GCF_005281115.1 Citrobacter sp. wls710 | reverse complement strand
AGGTGTCTGGAAATATAGGGGCAAATCCAAAGAACCTGCCGGGCGATTTAGCTATTCAGGGACGCTAATTAAAAACCCCTCATTCGAGGGGTTTTGTTTTTACAGACCGTTCATCCTCGGCGGGCAACGCTCCAGCAGCTCCACGCTGCCATCTTCATTCTGCTGCTCCAGCATCACGTCAAAACCCCATAACCGGTGCACATGTTTCAGCACCTCTTTGCGGCCTTTATCCAGCGGGGCGCGGTTATGCGGAATATAACGCAAGGTGAGTGACCGGTCGCCACGCAGATCAACATTCCAGATTTGAATATTCGGCTCCAGATTGCTGAGGTTATATTGCGACGACAGTCGGCTACGAATTTCACGATATCCTTCCTCATTATGGATAGCGGAAATCTCCAGGTAATTGTGGCGATCGTCATCCAGCACGGTGAACAGGCGGAAATCGCGCATCACTTTTGGTGACAGGAACTGACTGATAAAGCTTTCATCTTTAAAATCGCGCATCGCGAAATGCAGCGTTTCCAGCCAGTCGGAACCGGCAATATCCGGGAACCAGTATCTGTCTTCTTCGGTGGGGGACTGACAGATACGCTTGATATCCTGGAACATCGCAAAACCCAGCGCATAAGGGTTTATCCCGCTATACCACGGGCTATTGTACGGCGGCTGGAATACCACGTTGGTGTGGCTATGCAGAAACTCCAGCATAAAACGCTCGGTAACTTTACCTTCATCATAAAGGTGGTTGAGGATGGTGTAATGCCAGAATGTGGCCCAGCCTTCGTTCATCACCTGCGTCTGTTTCTGCGGATAAAAATACTGGCTGACCTTGCGCACGATGCGTAACACCTCACGCTGCCAGGACTCCAGTAGTGGCGCGTTTTTCTCCATAAAATACAGCAGGTTTTCTTGCGGCTCGGAAGGATATCGCCGCGCTTCGGAAATGGTTTTCTCTTCCTCTTTCTTCGGCAGCGTGCGCCACAGCATATTCACCTGGCTTTGCAGATACTCTTCACGGCTTTTCTGCCGGGCTTTCTCTTCCTGTAGCGAGATTTTTTGTGGTCGTTTGTAACGGTCCACACCGTAGTTCATCAGCGCATGACAGGAGTCGAGGAGCTTTTCGACTTCATCTACACCGTAACGCTCTTCACACTGGGTAATGTAGTTTCGCGCGAAGATCAGATAGTCGACAATGGAACTGGCATCCGTCCAGCTACGGAACAGGTAGTTATTTTTGAAGAAAGAGTTATGTCCGTAGCAGGCATGCGCCATCACCAGCGCCTGCATGGTGATAGTGTTCTCTTCCATCAGATACGCGATACATGGATTGGAGTTAATGACGATTTCATAGGCCAGTCCCTGCTGACCATGCTTATACAAGCGCTCGGTTTCAATAAACTTCTTACCAAACGACCAGTGCGGATAGTTGATTGGCATCCCGACGCTGGAGTAGGCATCCATCATCTGTTCGGAGGTGATCACCTCGATTTGGTGCGGGTAGGTATCCAGTCTATAGAGTTTCGCCACGCGGTCTATTTCCGCCAGATAGACATCCAGCAGATCAAACGTCCAGTCGGGTCCATCGCTTAACCGTGTGCTGTCCTTGTTCATGGAATCAATCGTAGCCATTCGCGCACCCTCATTGTTGGCGGCACTCTCTGTCTGGAGTACCTCATTTCAAGCATAGATCATGGTGTTAAAAAACGTGCTGCGGCAGAAATTTTTTCTTTGCGATTTCACGATAGCGAGGCGTGGAAAAAAGGCATGTCCGCAAAATTTTATGCTGGATAAAAATAACGCACAGCATGAGATTCCAAAGCAGGGAGCTCCCTGCAATCACCGCTATATGTGAGATAAGTCACCATAAAAAAGCCATATGTTGAATAATATTTTCAACTGAGTTATCAAGATGTAATTAGATGATTGTTCTTTTACTGTTAATGGAGTGGCTATGCGAGTTGTCATACTGGGAAGTGGTGTCGTTGGCGTGACCAGCGCCTGGTACTTAAGTCAGGCTGGACACGATGTCACCGTCATTGATCGTGAGCCCGGTCCGGCACTGGAAACCAGTGCGGCAAATGCCGGACAAATCTCGCCAGGTTATGCAGCACCATGGGCGGCGCCAGGCGTACCGCTTAAAGCAATTAAATGGATGTTTCAGCGCCATGCCCCGCTGGCCGTCCGTCTCGACGGGACCCAGTTCCAGTTGAAATGGATGTGGCAAATGCTGCGCAACTGCGACACCAGCCACTACATGGAAAACAAAGGACGCATGGTGCGGCTGGCGGAATACAGCCGTGATTGTCTGAAAGCGCTGCGCGCTTCTACCGGCATTGAGTATGAAGGACGTCAGGGCGGAACGTTACAGCTGTTCCGTACGGCTCAACAGTATGAGAACGCCACCCGCGATATCGCCGTGCTCGAAGACGCGGGCGTGCCATATCAGTTGCTGGAAGCAAACCGCCTGGCTGAAGTCGAACCGGCACTGGCAGAAGTCGCGCACAAGCTGACCGGCGGTCTGCGTTTACCGAACGACGAAACCGGTGACTGCCAACTGTTTACCCAGCGCCTGGCGCAGATGGCCGAGCAAGCGGGCGTTACGTTCCGCTTTAACACCCCAGTTGATAAGCTGCTCAGCGAAGGTGAGCAAATATATGGCGTGCAGTGTGGCGAGGAAATCATTAAAGCCGATGCTTATGTGATGGCGTTTGGCTCTTACTCCACGGCGATGCTCAAAGGGATCGTGGATATTCCGGTCTATCCGCTGAAAGGTTATTCCTTGACCATTCCAGTGGCGCAGGATGACGGGGCACCGGTTTCTACTATCCTTGATGAAACTTACAAGATCGCCATTACTCGCTTTGATAACCGCATTCGCGTTGGCGGCATGGCGGAGATTGTTGGCTTCAATACCGAATTGCTGCAGCCACGCCGCGAAACGCTGGAGATGGTCGTACGTGATCTTTTCCCGCGCGGCGGTCATGTGGAACAGGCCACATTCTGGACCGGACTGCGCCCGATGACCCCGGACGGTACGCCGGTCGTGGGACGAACCCGCTTTAAGAATCTGCTACTCAATACCGGTCATGGCACGCTGGGCTGGACCATGGCCTGTGGATCCGGCCAGTTGCTGAGCGATATTTTGTCTGGCCGTACCCCAGCCATTCCTTACGACGATTTGAGCGTGGCGCGTTACAGTCCGGGGTTTACCCCCTCTCGTCCACGGCATTTACACGGCGCACATAACTGATAAGGACGAGAGATGACCCGCCCGATACTGGCCAGCATTGACCTGCAGGCGTTGAAACAAAATCTGGCCATTACGCGCCAGGCCGCACCGGACGCCCGCGTCTGGTCGGTAGTGAAAGCCAATGCCTACGGACACGGCATTGAACGAGTATGGAATGCGCTGGGCACAACCGACGGTTTTGCCATGCTCAATCTTGAAGAGGCGATAACCCTGCGCGAGCGGGGATGGAAAGGCCCGATATTAATGCTGGAGGGTTTTTTCCACGCCGACGACCTGACGGTATATGACAAATATCGTCTGACAACGTGTGTGCATAGTAACTGGCAGCTTAAAGCATTGCAGAATGCGCGTCTGAATGCACCGCTCGATGTTTATCTGAAGGTGAACAGTGGCATGAACCGTCTGGGTTTCCTACCGGACAGAGTTTCCACGGTCTGGCAACAGCTGCGGGCAATGCCCAACGTCGGTGAAATGACGCTGATGTCGCACTTCGCGGATGCAGAACACCCGAATGGCATTCAGGAAGCGATGACGCGTATTGCGCAGGCGACAGAAGGGCTGGAGTGCAGACGATCACTGTCCAATTCAGCTGCCACGCTGTGGCATCCTGAAGCGCATTATGACTGGGTTCGCCCTGGCATCATCTTGTACGGTGCTTCGCCGTCGGGGCAATGGCGAGACATCGCAAATACAGGTCTCAAACCTGTGATGACGTTAAGCAGCGAAATTATCGGCATACAAACGCTGAAAGCCGGCGATCGGGTCGGTTACGGAGGGCGTTACACTGCCAGTGGAGAGCAACGCATCGGCATTGTGGCGACCGGGTATGCAGATGGTTATCCGCGCCATGCGCCGAGCGGCACACCAGTGCTGGTGGACGGCGTGCGCACCAAAACGGTCGGAACGGTCTCAATGGATATGCTGGCGGTTGATCTGACGCCATGTCCTCAGGCGGGGATCGGCACGCCGGTAGAGCTGTGGGGCAAAGAGATTAAAATTGACGATGTGGCCGCTGCTGCGGGTACGGTGGGCTACGAGCTGATGTGTTCGCTGGCGCTGCGCGTACCGGTTGTGACGGTGTAACTTTATAAAATTGCCTGATGGCGCGCAGCTTTCAGGCCTGGAGGAGCAGTGTATTTTGTATGCCGGGTAGGCGCAGCTTCCACCCGGCAAAAACAGCTACGCTACTCATCCTCATCTTCAGCAACGCGAACACCAACCTTCAGCACCGCATTATCTTCTTTCTCGGCCACCGTCCAGATCATGCCAGCAAATTCCACCTGGTCACCGACGACCGGCGCGGCGCCTAACAGGTGCTGAACAATTTCACCCAGCGTTTGCTGTTTATCGCGATACTCTGTGCCATCGTCGAGGCCATATATCAGCGCCACGTCGGCATATTTTGCGCTGGCTTCGAGAATAAAATCCCCAAAGAAGCGCTGGTCTAACGATACCGGCGGCGACTGGCTGAATAGCTTGCCGAGAGCGGGGAGATCGCGCTCGCGACCAATGACGCACAACACGTCGCCTTCACGCAGGCGCGTGCTGCCCGACGGATGAAACAATACATTGTCACGAAACAGGGCGGCAATTCGCGTTTCTTCCGGCATATGCAGATCGCGCAATGCTGCTCCCACACACCACTTATCCGCGCTGAGCTGATAAACAAACTGCTCCCAAGGGTTATCCGGGTGAATATCCAGACCAATACGTGAAACGGGCCAGCCGACCGGCGGAACCACCACTTTGGCCTTTTTAGCCGCCCAGGAAAGCGACGTTCCCTGAAACAGCAGGGAGATCAGAACCACGAAGAAGGCCACATTAAAGAACAGACGCGCATTCTCCAGGCCCGCCATCATCGGGAAGACGGCAAGGATGATCGGCACCGCCCCGCGCAAGCCCACCCAACTGATAAAAATACGCTCGCGCAGATTGAAGCCACGGAACGGCAGCAGTCCGGCGAAGACCGACAGCGGACGTGCCACGAAAATCATCCACGCGGACAAAATCAGCGCCGGAATCGCGATAGGCAGCAGGTCGGACGGTGTGACCAGTAGCCCCAGCACCAGGAACATGGCGATTTGCGCCAGCCAGGCCAGGCCATCGAAGTTTTGCAGAATACCAAATCGGTTGCGGATTGGGCGATTACCCAGCAGGAAACCGCACAGGTAAACCGCCAGAATACCGCTGCCTTCCAGCGCGGTAGTCAGAGCAAAAATGAGGATCCCGCCGCTTAAGGCCAGTAACGGATACAGCCCGGCAGGCAACGAAATGCGGTTAATCATTTGCTGCAGCAGGTAGCCGCCGCCGAGTCCCAGCACAATCCCTAAGCCAAACTGTTGGAGAATATGCACCGCGAACATCCAGCTTAAACCGGTCTCGTGGTTTTGGATCATGGCGATAAGCGTGATAGTCAAAAACACCGCCATCGGGTCATTACTCCCGGATTCAATTTCCAGTGTGGAGCCAACACGTTCGTTAAGCCCCTTACCGCCAAGCAGGGAAAAGACCGCCGCCGCGTCGGTGGAACCGACTATCGCGCCAATCAATAGTCCCTCAATGAGATCCAGATTAAACAACCATGCGGCCATCATGCCGGTAAGTCCGGAGGTAATCAGTACCCCGACGGTCGCCAGTGATAGTGCCGGACCCAGCGCGACGCGAAAAGAGCTGGCCTGGGTGCGCATGCCGCCGTCGAGCAGGATAACCGCCAGCGCCAGGTTACTCACCATGTAGGCAAAAGGGTAGTTGTCAAAAGGAATACCGCCGACACCGTCCACACCGGCTAACATCCCGATAGCGAGAAATATCACCAGAATAGGGATGCCAAGACGTGATGAGAATGAACTGAGTAAGATACTGCAGGTGACGAGAACGGAACCCAAAATAAAAAGGCTAATAATTGCTGCGGCATCCAACGTTCGTTTACTCCTGAATTACGCTGTTTCGTATTAACAAACCCTAACATAATAACGACAGAAACAGCGTTTTACTTAGCCCTGTTAGTGGCTTTTTTTACGATTTAAGTACCGGATGACCATTTATGGTGAGCTGAGCGCCATTTTTATCGTTTTTCAGCATCGCATTCGCCCCCAAAGGCAGGGTGACGGTGCGCTGTTCATGACCAAAATCGAGACCGCTGATTAACGGAACTGACAATCTGGCGCGGAGAAAAGCGCAAACCGAATCAAGGCTGTAACCGTCGTCATAGTCATTGGGCGCACTGCCGCTAAAACTGCCAAGAATGATGGCGTTCTGCCGCGCCAGAATTCCCGCGTGGTATAGTTGCAGCAGCATGCGTTCAATACGGAATGGGTGCTCATTAATGTCTTCCAGCACCAACACACCGTTTTCGATAGCGGGCATCCACGGCGTGCCCATCAGCGAAATGATCATCGCCAGATTTCCGCCCCATAGCGTACCTTCGGTCGTACATGCCGGGCCGTTACTCTGCCATTCGAGGGTAAATTGGGGATGACGCAAAGCCTGCCAGAAATGGTACTCGGTAAACGTGTTCATCTCCTCGGCACCGAAGTTAGCCGCCAGCATTGGGCCGCTGAAGGTAATCACATTCCCTTGCGCCAGCAAACCGCACTGAATCGCCGTAAAATCGCTGTGCCCGCAGAGCAACAGCGGGTTTTGCTGCTGACGGGCAGCCAGCCCCTGCCAGTCGATACCTTCCAGTAAACGGCTGGCGCCATAGCCTCCGCGTACCGCCATGACAATGGTATCGGGCGTTTGCAGATTTACGAGCGAGTTCACATCAGCCAGACGCTCTGCTTCGGTGCCTGCAAAACGCTGGCAGCGGCGCGTAATGACCGCCGAATTCTCGACCTGATGACCGGCCTCAGTAAGCCGCGCAAGCCCACGTAATGCAGCCTGCTGGTTGATACAGTAGCCCGAAGGGGCAATTAAGTGAAACCGGGACATGGCATTTCCTTGCTACAACTAAAACCAAATGTATATCATGCCGCGTAGGTATGTCGTTGTCACCTCAGCGACAGGTTCCGGCTATAAGGATAGATGACGTGAAATTGAGATGGTTTGCTTTTTTGGTTGTATTACTTGCGGGCTGTAGTTCAAAACAGGATTACAAAAATCCGCCATGGAATGCTGAAGTTCCGGTCAAACGCGCAATGCAATGGATGCCGATCAGTGAAAAAGCCGGTGCGGCCTGGGGGGTCAGCCCACAATTGATTACCGCTATCATCGCCATTGAATCTGGCGGAAATCCGAATGCGGTCAGTAAATCGAATGCGATTGGTCTGATGCAGCTAAAAGCGTCTACGTCAGGGCGCGATGTTTATCGTCGCATGGGATGGAGTGGAGAGCCGTCGACCAGCGAGCTGAAAAATCCTGAGCGTAATATTTCGATGGGCGCCGCCTACCTGAGTATTCTTGAAACCGGACCGCTGGCCGGAATTGAAGATCCGCAGGTGATGCAATATGCGGTGGTGGTGTCGTACGCCAACGGGGCGGGCGCTCTGCTGCGAACGTTCTCCTCCGACAGGAAAAAAGCGATCAATAAGATCAACGATCTCAGTCCGGATGAATTTATCGATTATGTGGCTGATAATCATCCTGCGCCGCAGGCTCCACGCTATATCTGGAAGCTTCAACAAGCGCTGGATGCGATGTAATTCAGGTAATTTTAATCGCGCACCTTATTTGCTTTTTCCCGGGCTTCGCGCTCAAGGGAAAAAATAATCCGCTGTAAGTTCCTCTCCACCGCCGGGCCGACGTTGAGAAAACGAAAGCTCAGGCGGGGAGTGGTAATGGTTTCGTTTTTGCTGTCGATAACTTTGCGCTCGCTAATAGAAATGAGCTGGGCGTCAACGTGGTACACCCCCCATTGCGCCATGTTCAGTTCAACGTGTGAGAAGCGCATGCCTTCTACCAGTCCCTCTGGCTTTGCCGTTTCTAACAGTCCACCCATGCCGCCGAGAGACAAATCGAACAGGCGAAAATGCAGAATGCTGTTGTCCGGCATCTTTGCCGCGCAGCGATAGGGGGGATGCAGCGGCGCACCGATACGGAAATATTCCCGGCGCTGAATAAACCACAGTGAAGGCGGCAGCGTTGAGATAAATGCCGGTAGCCGCTGATACTCGCCTTTTTTAAGCTGTGGCAGGGTGAATTCCACTTTGGCACCCTGCGTTTCGGCGATAACTGAGATCTGGCTGGCCCGCTGCACGGCCTGGTTTTCATATTCCTGACTGCCAAAGTCCATGACCAGTTCGTCCGGGCTGACAGCCAGTATTTTGCTGATGAACTGGCCACCTGACCAGGAGATACGCAGTGGAACCTGCTGCGAATTTAAGTCCCTGAGTACGCCTAACACCGCTAACGGATTTTGCTTCAGGAACTGCTCATTGTAGATACTCACACCTAATGACTCCTGGATGCCGGGTTTATCGTTGGATTATCGGCATCAAACGACAGAACTTAAGACAAATGGATGAAATTTTTTACTAAAGCCAATGAATTAAGTCTACGCGTAAAAGCGTCATCCAACAGCTTGCCTATACTTAATGCACTGGCGCGGGAATAACGAGCGCACATTCACTGGAAAGAGGGCCTGAAAATGGGAATTATTGCCTGGATTGTTTTTGGTCTGATTGCGGGTGTTATCGCCAAACTGATTATGCCGGGGCGCGATGGCGGCGGTTTTATCCTGACCTGTATCCTCGGTATCGTCGGTGCTGTGGTCGGCGGATGGCTGGCAACGATGTTTGGTATCGGCGGTGATGTCAGCGGATTTAATCTCCACAGCTTCCTGGTGGCCGTAGTCGGCGCGATTGTTGTGCTGGGTGTTTTCCGGCTTGTGCGACGAGATTAACTGAACGGCCCCTGCGGGGGCCGTTTCTTTGTAATAGAAAGTTCGTTATGGCGTCGGTTGCATCTGCTTTTGAGGCTCAGTTGATGCTGTCCCAGCGGGGGCTGGACGCGATGCGGGGACGCTGTCACACGGTTTTTCTTTGGCACAAATCAGGTCGAGCATTTTTAGGGTAACGCCGTTGGTCCAGCCGAACCCATCCTGCAACGGATATTCACCGCCGCCACCGCCAGTGCCTGTGGTGCTTACGTCATACTTTTCAACCAGCTTTTTTTCGCGATCGTAAGTGTGCTGCACGTTGGTGAGAAATCTCCAGGTGACGTCCATGGCGACGTTATCCTGACCGTAATTCTGTAACCCGGATGCTGCGACCCACTGGAGCGGGGCCCAACCGTTTGGTGCATCCCATTGTTGGCCGCTTTTCACCGAGGTGGTAGCAAGGCCGCCGGGCTGCAGTAGATGCGCCTGGGTTGCCGCGGCGACCTTACTGGCGCGATCTTTTGCCGCCGCATTAACGTACAGCGGGAACAGGGCGGCGGCAGTAAGCTGATTACGTACTTTATGGCTCTTCAGATCGTAGTCGGCATACCAACCCTCTTTGTCGTTCCACAGGTGCTTTTCGATCCCTTTTTGCCGGTCATTGGCGAAGCCTTCGTACTGCGCGGCTTTGGCATCATCGCCGGCGGCTTTACTGGCGAGGGCGATCATTTTTTCCATTTTGTACATCAGCGCATTGAGATCGACCGGCACGATGCTGGTAGTACGCAAGGTGCCTAGCTGGTTGGGGTTATCCATCCAGCGGGAGCTAAAATCCCAGCCAGATGCGGCGGCGGAACGCAGGTCGCGGTAGATTTCGGTAGCCGGGCGGTTCGGGTTACTTTTGGCGGTGGCGATATCCTCCACCCATGACTCTGGCCTCGGTGTATCGCGGTCATCCCAGTAGCGGTTCAAAATGGTGCCGTCATCCAGCTTAACCACGCGCTTATTTTGCTGACCGGGCTGGAGCGTTTCGACGCCTTCCATCCAGTAGCTGTACTCTTTGAGCATTTGTGGAAGGTATTTTTTCAGCGCATCATCCCCGTCGTGCTGCGCCAGCAGTTCAACCATAAAGGCAAAGAACGGCGGTTGAGAACGGCTCAGATAATAGGTGCGGTTGCCGTTTGGAATGTGTCCCCAGGCATCAATCTCGTAAGCGAAGTTTGCCACCATGTCGGAAACCTTGTCCCAGTGATTACTTTCGGCAAGCCCCAGCATGGTGAAATAGCTGTCCCAATAATATATTTCGCGAAAACGTCCGCCTGGTACCACATATGGCTCCGGAAGCGGCAGCAGCGAGTCCCATTTTTCAGCATCGGTTGTCGAGCGGGTTAGCACTGGCCACAGCCCATCAATATGCTCGCGCAGCGATTGCCCGGCAGGGGGGACGTATTTCTCACCTTCTTTCGGTAGGGTAAAATTTACCCCGACAAAATGACGTAAATCGAATCCAGATTGATTCTTTTGCATTCGGTAATCGGCGAGGATCATTAACGGATCGCTATTGGGAACCGCGTCAGCAAAGGTTTTTTGGTCAGGGAAAAGTTTGGCCGTTTGTACATCGTTAAACAAAGGGCCAAGCAGAATATCAGGCGGTTGCGGTGTCGTTGCTGGCGCGTCCTCCGCATTGACGGTAAAAGAGGTAAAGGCAAAAAGGGTACTGGCAAGCGTCAGTTTTATCGCGACAGAAAGCAGGCCGGGATGGCGAATTGCTGGTGTTATCATCGGTTAATCTCCTTAGCGGCGTGCCGAAGCAGCGGCATTTACCATGAGAAAACCTTAGTTCAGGATCGACCGTTGCGCGTGATCGGCTCCCCATTTTGCGAATAAACAGACATTTCCCGACGAACGCTGAAGATGCACACCCTGTCGAGAAGGGTGTGCTGATGCCATTAATCTGTATGGGTTATCCGATGCGCCACGCAGTCAATAGTGACGGTATCTCCCATCTTTATGCTATCGAGGGTCTCCCCAAGCTGACACATCCAACAAAGTCCCATTTCACGGGCGATAATCGCCGGGTGAGAAGCCTCGCTCCCGGCACGCAGGCAGATCCCTTTGATGGTCAGCGGATCGAGTTGCAATACCGTAGACGGATAAATGACGTCCGCGATCAGGATTGTCGGACGGGTGAACGTCGGGATTTGCGCCGTCACTCCAGTCAAATGCTGCAGCGAACGAGACAGTAAATCTTCAATGTCGATATATCGCGCCTGTAAGTAGGGATCATCGAGCTGTAAATACTGTTGGCTAAGTTCGCTCAGCACCTGCTGCCAGGCGCAGGCGGCGCTACACTGCTTTTCACGCATTACGTCGCAGGCCATATCGAACAGCTCGGGATCGTCCAACAGCGTGTGGTGACCGGAGAAGATCGCGGCGATATCGGCGGAATACTTCTCTTCAGCAAGCGCGGTTAGCTCGCTTAAATCGTTCAGCGTGCTCTGGATGGCGGCCTGTAATCGCTGCTGCTCAGCCTGCAATGATGCAGCAGGCTGCTGGCTTATTTCGGGTGAGAATGGCGCGTAACAAAATACCGTCCCCGTCGCTCGTGACGGGACCTGAGTCGCCGCGTTTTTCGCCTGCGTTGGCTCAAGCGATTCGCCAAAATTCTCTGCCGCCAGCTGTTTGAACGCGGCCAGCGCATCTTCTGCCTGTTCTCCTTTGGCAATCAGGCGCAGCGTGTCGTTACAACGCACCTGCAGTAAGGCTATCTGATTGAGGCTATCAGGAACGACGCACTTGCCGTTTTTCTCCAGCCACATGTCGGCATTAAATCCAGACAGCGTAGATACCAGCCGTGAGGCCGGACGAACGTGGATGCCGTTGGGGTTTTTCACCACAATGGCAATCGAACGGGCATCTGTGTCGGGGGATAGTTCGGCAGAAGCGGACTTTGCTGCCGAGGGCGAAGGTAAACCCAGTTGCTCACATTTGGCGTCGAGGGCGTTCATGGCATCACGGATGACCCGCTCGATATCAGCACCCGCAGCGGCGCTAACCGTCGCGGCCAGCGTGCCTTCAACCAGCGGGGCGGCGCACAGACGGACTTTCGCGGCGATGTCAGGGTCGAGCAGTTCAAGGGCGGTTTCCGCACTCAGTAACGCGCTGCCGATATCCATCATCACTAATACGTGATCCGTATCAGCCACGGACTCGATGGCTTCCATCACCTTAATCGGATCGGTGCCAATCGGATTCTCGGGATCGTCAATGCCTGCGGCAATAGCGAGTTTACAGCCATCGCTCATTAACATTTGTCGGGCTAACGCGCCGACGCCTTCGCCCAGTTGGGCGCTGTGAGACACAATAACCAGGTTTACCATCGCTTTATCCTTACTCTCTGGACGCCTGAGCCAGCATTTGCATCATAAACATGACGGACGTTGCGCCAGGATCCTGATGGCCAATGCTGCGTTCACCAAGGTAGCTGGCGCGGCCTTTGCGTGCCTGCATGGTGATGGTGCTTTGCGCCGCAGCTTCCGCTTGTTGGCTTGCAGCTTCCAGCGCTGCCTGTACGCTTAACTTTTGCTCGCAGGACTGACGTAAAGATTCGACCACCGGTAGCCAGACGTCGCACATGGTTTTGTCGCCAGGCTCAGCTTTACCACGGCTAATGACGCCTTCTGCGCCATCGCGAATCATTTGATACAACTCGTCCAGCGTCAGGCTCTGGTGGGCTTGCGTGACCTGGGCGGCGCGGATGAAAAAGGTACCGAACAGCGGGCCGCTGGCTCCGCCAACGCTGGAGAGCAATACCATGCCGGTATTTTTTAAAATAAAGCCGATGTCTTTATCGGAGATGGACGGCAGTTTTTCGACCACTTTACTAAAGCCACGGTGCATATTCAGACCGTGGTCGGCATCGCCGATTTCCCGGTCCAGTCCGGTGAGAAAATCACTTTCGGTAGTGAATATTTCGCCGCAGTGATAGAGCCAGTTAACAATTTGCGTTCTGGTGAGGGACATCATGAATCTCCTTATTTACCCCAGTTGAGAGCAGGGGTGTGAACCGGTGCATCCCATAAATTCAGCGTTTCGTCATCCACCTGTAACAGGGTGATTGAGAAGCCGGTCATATCCAGAGAGGTGCAGTAAGAACCGATCAGGTTGCGCTCAATGACGATCCCTGCATCCTGGCAACGGCTTTCAAGGCGGTTATACACGCCGAAGAGTTCTGACAACGGCGTTGCACCGAGATTATTGACCAGCGCAATGACGCGATCGCCGCTTTGCAACGCCCGCTTGCTTTCTTTGCCTTCCTGCCATGCGCCCTGGACGTTGTCCCAATGACGCAGCGTGCGGCTGTAGTTGCCGTTTTCCAGCAGCGTGTCGAACATTTCATCTACGGTTTGGTCGAGAGACGTGAAGGCCCGGCGGTCAATGCCCGGTTCCCCGTGGATACCCACGCCAAATTCCATTTCGTTATCCTGCAGCGTGAACGACGGTTGCCCGGCGGCCGGAACGGTACAGGCACCAATGGCGATCCCAATGGAGTGCCCCTGGTTATTCAGTTGACGCCCGAGTGCCGCGCAGGCTTCCAGCGAGTCACCGCGTTCGGCGGCCGCGCCGACCAGTTTTTCTATCAATACGGTATTCGCCACGCCACGACGACCGGCGGTATACAGACTGTCTTTCACCGCGACGTCGTCATCCACCACCATGGTCGTGACTTTTATACCGCTGTCGTGCAGCAACTCGGTGGCGGTTTCGAAGTTAAGAATGTCGCCGGTGTAATTCTTGATGATCAGCAGGACGCCTTCACCGCCGTCAATTTGCATGGCGCATTCGAACATTTTATCCGGCGTAGGTGAGGTAAAAATTTCACCCGGGCAGGCCCCGGCGAGCATGCCCTGCCCAATATAACCGCAGTGCATTGGTTCATGTCCGCTGCCGCCGCCGGAGAGGAGCGCCACTTTGCCCATCACCGGCGCATCTGCGCGAGTGACGTACACCGGGTCCTGATGCAGCGCCAGTGAGGGGTAAGCCTTCGCCAGTCCGGCGAGTTGTTCATTCAGTACGTCTTCAACACGGTTGATCAATTTTTTCATTATTTATGCTCCGCAGACAGTCCTGGATGCTGCCAAAATTCTGCAGCCATCTGATGTAGGGTATCGGTTTGTACAACGCTACGGCGACCGCTCGCTGCCGATAAGGTAATTTTGCACACAGGTATGCAAAAAAAAATTGTGTGAGTTAGCGTTTCAATACGAAACATTGCCACCTCAATATGTTCCATATTGAAACGATGTGGCGTGAAATTCGCCAAAAATGCGACGTTGGGCATCCTTTTGTTTTAGGGGCCGCAGAAAGGGGTGACAGGCAGCTTCATCAGAATAAAGGGCGTGAACGAACAGGAAGCGGAGGATGAAAGTTAAAACCGCGCAGGCAGGTGGTTGATCGCCACCAGTTTTCCTTGATCAAGTTCGATATATCCCCCTTTTTTTAAGGCTGCGAGCATTTTCATCACACTACTACGTGAAAGGTGCGTCCTGTCCAGAATGTACTGGTAGGCGGCAATCTGCTGGCGAATGTTGTCTGATTCTTTGGCCAGAGCCTGTAGTTGATAGCACAGCACATCATAAGTGGTGGGGGCCGCTACCATCTCATTTTGAATAAACAGTTTATTTGTCACGATGATCATATGCCGGGCCATGAGCTCCCAAAGCTGTTTTGCTTCAATGCGTGCCATAACGGTTTCCAGTGGGACAGTCGCAACTTCGCATTCCTCAAGGGCGCGGAGCAATAGTTTCTCTGATAATGCACTGGTGAAGCCGAGAGACACCGGCGCAGAGGCGATGCCTAAAGCCAGATTATTCTCCAGGTTTTCAATACTTACCGTACCCTGGCGGATAAACTGACACAGATGTTCTCCAGAATGGATAAATACGAAGCGGCTACCTTTGGGGTAGCGCCTGAACTCGCATTCTTCTGTCAATTGTCGCAGCAACTCTGGAGCATAAGGCGAGGGTTGTTTCAGCAGGTTTATCGGCGATTCATGAGGCATAATGGGGTTATCCCGCATAGATTTTCATTCGTTTACGTTGTGCAGCATAGCGTACGGTTAATACTTCAGGGGAATATTTTGCTGTATTTGTTTCAATACGCCGCGCTCGGTAACGATATAGCCGCCTTTTTTTAATTCGGCCAGAATTTTCATGATACTGCTGCGCGACAGAAACGTGCGGCTCTGAATATAGTTTGCGGCGGTAATGTGTTGCCGAAACTCGTCAGATTCGCGAATCAACTCATAAAGTTGTGAGCGAATAATATCGTAAGAGGTTGGGGCGGAAATGCGAGTACAATGGTCATAAACACGCCCGGCCGTATAAATGAGTAACCTGGACAGACTCTCCCACAGGTCCTCATCGGCAATAATCTCATTAGCTTTTTCCAGAGGAATGGCCGCTACGGTTGAGCACTCTTCACTCCGCATAAAGAGATATTCCGATTCTGCAAGCTGATTGCTTAGCCCGAAGATAAATGGCGCGACTTCAGAATTCAGCATAAAGCCGTCGCGTTGCCTGAAGATCGCAATCGTGCCATTCAATAGCAAATAACATTGATGAGAATTATTACTTTTGTAGTTAATTATTTGTCTGTATTTTGTTTCACAAATGTTAGCGTTCGGCTTTAGCTTCTCAATGATATTTATTATGTGCTCCACCGGCTTTATCGGTAAGGCATGATACATGCTTGATTCAATGATTATTTTTGTTTCAGGCATGAGTCGCCCTCCTCAATGAATATGCTGTTAAAAACAATATAAGATGTTGTTGGTTTTAATAATTATGGTAATGAGAGGGGAATAATGGAATCCATCGCAAGGTGTAAAATTACACCGAAAAATAACTTGAGCAAATGTGTGTATCTATATCAAAATTGCCCATAAGCAGAAGAGCAATAGCATCTAATAAGGATCGGCCTTCCTCACCTGGAGGCCTAATCCAATCCTTGTTAATTTGCGGTAATTATTATTTCTCTCAGTGCTTTCGAAGTGATGGCAATAATAAAGCATGGGGCGTTATTTGCATCAGGGTAAATAACAATGCAGCACTATAAATAAAAGTTAAGGAAAGCAATTATGAATAAGAATGTGATAGCGAAGACGTTGTCTGCTGCGGCCATTCTCATAGCCTCAAACGCAATGGCCTATGATGGTACGGTTATTTTTAATGGTGAAATCCTCGATTCGGCCTGTACCGTTGATATTGGTAGTAGCAATACGTTGATGGTCGACCTGGGACGTGTCTCTAAAACAGCATTCGCCAGTACTGGCGATGAAGCATCCACCACAAAGTTTACGCTACGGCTGAAAGATTGCCCGGCCAGCGTGGCCGCAGCAAAGGTGAAATTTGACGGTGCGCATGACGGTAATGACAGTAGCTTGTTGGCCATCACACAAGGTTCCGGGTCGGCAAGCGGCGTGGCAATACGTCTTAAGACGGCAGACAGTATGAACTTGGGACTTAATCAGGACAACGGTTATACCTACATGTTATCCAGTACCGCGGATAATAATCTGGATTTCTATGCCGCCTATGTGGCAACCGTTGTGCCTGTTCTTCCTGGCGCGGCTAACGCGGTGGCTAATTTCACTGTTAACTACAACTGATTTACCTGTGCAGTTTTAAGGGCCGGCAAACGGCCCTTTCAGAGGTTTATGATGAGAGTATTACGTTTTTGTATGTTGCTCCTGGTTATTGTGGCGATCGGTATTACTACTGCGCATGCGGGTGTTTCAATCGGTGGTACCCGAGTCATTTACGATGGCGGAAAGAAAGAGGCTTCGCTGAGCGTTAATAACCCTGATGCGGTTCCTTACTTAATTCAATCGTGGATTGAAACGCAAAGCAACGACGTGGTAAAAGCACCGTTTATCATTACTCCACCGCTTTATCGGTTGGATAAAGGACAGCGAAACGTAATGCGCATTATTCGCGCAGGTAATTTGCCAGAAGATAAAGAATCTCTGTTCTGGCTCAATATTAAATCGATACCGTCTGCAGAACGTAAAGATAATACATTACAAATAGCTATCAAAACGCGAATAAAACTGATCTACAGGCCGCCAGGATTAACCCAGTCAACACCAGATGCGCAGGTAGAAAAACTACACTGGAAATCGAACGGTAAATATATTCAGGTGACGAACCCATCCGCATACTTTATTAATTTTAATGAAATTACCGTGGCAGGTAAAAGAATCGAAGACGTCACGTTTGTCGCGCCCGGACGCAGCGCGAGTTTCGCACTACCGACAGGTATTACCGGTGGAGTAATAACCTACAGAATTATTAATGATTACGGCGGAATAAGTGAGGCGTATCACGCTTCACTCTAAAACTCAGTCCGGACGGGAAGATTATGTCAATGATGATAGCCAAAATGATATCTAATCCACCTCCGGTCCGATTGTTGCTGTGTATTTTATTAACCGTCGCCAATGTACTTAATGAAGTAAAAGGTCGTGATTATTTTAACCCTGCGTTACTGGAGCGTACAGGATCCACAAATGGCGATGTTGATCTTTCCGGATTTGAGACAGGACAACAGGCGGAAGGAACATATCATGTTGATATTCTTCTTAATGGAGAGAATGTTGATACCCGCGATGTAGTGTTTACCAGACGGGAAGGGGGAATGCTGGAACCGTGTCTTTCTACAGAGTTGTTGGAGGGCTACGGTGTGAAGACAGCGTTATATCCAGGGCTTGTCAGGAACGAGAATTGCGCTGATCTATCCGCTATTCCTCAGGCTTCCAGCGAACTGTTATTTTCTTCCCAGAAGTTGTTATTGAGTATTCCGCAGGCCGCGCTTTCTTCACCAGCGCGCGGTTATGTTGCGCCAGAACAGTGGGATGAAGGTATTACAGCCATGATGCTCAATTACAGTCTCAGTGGGGATAACAGCCGGACAAAAGACACAGGAAACAACAGCAACAGTCAGTACGTTAACCTGCGTCCGGGAATTAACATTGGCCCGTGGCGGTTACGTAACTACAGCACCTGGAATAAAGACAGCCAGGGAAATGCGCACTGGGACACCGTCTATAGCTACGTGCAGCGCAATATTATTCCGCTGAAAGCGCAACTGGTACTGGGCGACAGTACTTCGCCAGCCGACGTTTTTGACAGCATTCCTTTTCGCGGCGGCCAACTTGCCTCTGATGATGAGATGATCCCAGATTCGCTGAAAGGCTATGCGCCGGTGGTGCGAGGAATCGCCCGTACAAACGCGCAGGTGATCATTCGACAAAATGGTTATCAAATTTACCAAAACTACGTCTCTCCAGGTGCGTTTGAAATAACCGATATGTACCCGACAGGAGGCGCGGGCGATCTCGACGTGAGTATCAAAGAAGCAGACGGTAGTGAACAACATTTTATCGTTCCGTTTGCTTCATTGCCCGTACTGCAGCGGGAAGGGCGTCTTAAATATGCATTGACCGCTGGGCGTTATCGCTCATATGACAGTCGGGTTGAGCAGACGTCCTTTGTTCAGGGAACGCTAATTTATGGTTTGCCGGCAGGATTCACGGCTTATGGCGGCGTCCAGGGGGCAGATAATTATCGTTCTGTTGCAGTAGGTATCGGGAAAAATCTTGGCGTGGTGGGGGCGGTTTCGGCTGATGTTAGCCAGTCCTGGTCCCAGCCACAGAATACGGGACAACAGCAGGGACAATCCTGGCGCATTCGTTACAGCAAAAACAGCGTGGTAACCGGGACAAACTTTTCGATTGCCGGGTATCGTTATTCAACGGCTGGCTATTCCGGGATGCAAGACACGTTTGATTCTTATGGGACCAGCAGCTCATCGATAGAGAAACGCCGTAATCGCATGGAGGCGACCATCAACCAGTCTCTGGGGGCGTCAGGTGGCTCCCTTTCGCTCAGCGCGGTGCGGGAAGATTACTGGCATTACGCAAAACCATTGCAGTCATGGAGCCTGAGTTATAACAACACCTGGCACGGAATAAGCTATGGGATTGGCTGGACGCAGAGTAAAAACGGTTATTCGGGCAGCAATGCTCGCTACGACAGCGAGCGTTTGGTGGCACTGAATATTAGCCTTCCACTGGAATGCTTTTCGAACAATTCCTGGGCCAGCTATAGCATGAATACCAGTCGTAACAGCGGGACAACGCACAGCGTCGGCTTGAGCGGGATGGCGCTGGAGGGAAATGCTCTGAACTGGAGTATTCGGCAGGGTTATGGTTCTGAGGATGCTGGTTATACCGGCAGCCTGAACGCTGATTATAAAGGCGGGTACGCTGAAGTCAGCGGGGGTTACAGTTACGATCGCAACCTGCAACGGGTGAATTATTCGCTAGCGGGGGGCGTACTCGCCCACGCGGATGGTGTCACATTTTCACAGCCATTGGGTGAAACCAACGTCTTGATTAAAGCGCCGGGCGCTGCGAATGTCGGTATAAAAAACCAAAGTGGCGTACGCACTGATTTTCGTGGATACACCGTTGCCAGTAACGTCTCTCCCTATCGCAAAAATGATATCGGACTGGAGACGGCAACTGTAGCAGATGACGTTGAGCTGGAACTGACTAATAAAACCGTGGTGCCGACACGTGGCGCGATAGTTCGCACAGATTTTGTGGCCAACGTAGGATTGCGTGTATTGCTCACGTTACGCCGTGATAACGGAAAACCTGTCCCATTTGGTGCGATGGTGACGGTCAGAGGTGTTCAGGGGCAAAGCTTCATTGTAGGGGATGACGGCCAGGTTTATTTAAGCGGCATGCAGCCACAAAGCATACTGGACGTTGTCTGGGGCAATGACAACCAACAGCACTGTACGGCTAAATATACGCTGAACAGCGAAGAAAATTATCGTGGTATTACCGTGACTGACAGTCTGTGTCGGTAACTCACTTTATTTATTGAGTCTATTAAGATGAACCGAATTTACGTTCTCTGTATTTTATTGTTACTCCCCGGTTTGAGCTATGCTGATAATTGTTCCGTCAATGCGACGCTATTTGGCACAGTTACCATGGGCAATATTCTCGTGCAACGCGATGCGCCGGTAGGTAGCGAAATTGCGCGGGCCAGACTTTCCGGGTATGCAAAGCTTGAAGTGGATGCTCCCGACAAGCCAACGTCATGCAGTGGCGGTTATACGTTTAATTATTTATCGGCAACAAACTCGCCAATAAATAATGTATTTAACACTAACCTCGATGGTGTGGGGATACGCGTATCAGTTTCACCTGGTAGCTTTGTGCTGCCATCCAACGGTACGGCTTACGTTTATAATCTCGGTTTTTACGATGTGATGTTAATTAAAACCGGGAAAATAACCCCTGGATATTTAACGCCGGGAGTAATAATGCAGGGATGGTTCGTCACACCGGATAATTATTTTACGCAAATTTCCCTCGATGCAAATACTCAGGTAACGGTATTAGCATGCTCTGTTACCAGCCAGACGCTGAATTTTAACCTTGGCGACATTAATGCCAGTGAATTCTCTAACCAATCGGGGTTTAACCCGCCGCGTAGCGATAGCCAGAACCTTGGACTTAACTGTGATGCGTCCGCCAACATTAACGTGGAACTCATGGGCACGCAAAACCCCGATGTGACAGGCGATACGAGCGTGTTGGCGCTGAACGGTCAGGGAACGCCGGGAACTGCAGACGGGGTAGGGATACAAATGCTTTATAACAACGTTCCGTTGCAACTGAATAATCGCATTGCGTTGAAGCGTTCAGCGGGCGGGCAGGAAACATTTCCGCTGGTGGCGCGTTACTACCAGACCAGGTCGGTCGTCAGACCGGGAAGCGCCAATGCAACCGCGACGCTGAATATTACTTACCAATAACAGGGAATAAAGAATGTTACCTGGAAAAAGGACGGCCATAGCGATGGTACTCGCATCACCGGCATGGGGCATAGGCGATCCGGTGACGCTCAATATCAACGGCAATGTCAAAACTGCGCCCTGTCAGGTGAGCAGTGACAGTGTGACCAAAACTGTTGATTTAACGCCTGGGCAATCTGTTACCGCTTCATCGTTATACACCGCGAGTTCGACCACGCCGTGGGTCGCTTTTGAGTTAAGTGTTGAACAGTGTCCTGCCGGGACAAGTCGCGTTACGGTATTGTTTAACGGCAACGCCGATAGTGACCATCCCAATGATATGTACCGGAATACCGGTACCGCCTCACCCGTCGCAATCCAGTTACAGGCGAGCGATGGCGTGCCCCTTGGCGACGGAAAATCATTAACTGCAAATATTTCCAATCAGCGTTATACATGGCGTTTGCGCGCCAGAATTTATAGTGAGCAAGGGCAGGTAACACCTGGAACCATCAACTCTGCGATTACTATTTCTATGACCTACCAATAAACTAAAGCAGGCGCCTTAATGAACATCAGCATCCGCTGTGATGACAATATGTATAAATTGGGATTAATCGCATTACTTAGAGAAATATTTTCACTGGAATTGGGCAGGCAAACGCTGAGTATTCACAATTTTGACTCTAAAAATAGGGCAACTGATGATGTGATGATTTTAATGCTCAGCCCCGGTGAACATTATCTTTGCCATTCAGAGTTCTTTACACGATCGCCAGGGCTTATTGTGGGTTTAATTGACAGGGAGCATATTCCTGCGCGTGGCGAAGTGCCTTCATGTATCAACCATATTATTTTTATTCCACACGATACTTCGGCCAGTCAGATGGGGGCGGTGATTAAACATCACTGGTCCTTAGTGAAAAATGCAAATTTTACCAATAAGGGGCGCTCTTGCTTGGGTTGCCCACATAAAACATTCACAGCGCAGCAGCATCAGTTAATTCGTTTATTATTGTCAGGGCTCACATCAAAGCAAATTGGTTTGCATATGCATATTTGTCAGAAAACTGTGCTGGCGCACCGTCGAGCCTTAATGAATAAATTTAGGTTGAGGTCGGATTGCGAATTATTACAATTCCTCATCGCTGCGCAGGAAAAGAGGGTGTTCAGCGCGGAGATACCAGCAGCGAGTGAAGAAACAATAACACGGCCAATTGCACCTGATGCAGAATTGTACATGCTCCCGGTGAGCAGCAGATAGGAAGCCACCTGCTTAGCAGGTGGCTTATGCTCAAGATTACTCAGGGTCTTAGCCCGGATAAATTCCGCGATCTTTACGTGCCAGTAAAATACGCTCGCAGGCAACAATATAGGCGGCGGTACGCAGAGAGCAGGATTTCTCGGCCGCTTTTTCCCATACGTGTACCATCGCATCGGTCATGATTTTATCCATGCGTTGGTTGATCTCTTCTTCGCTCCAGAAGAAGCTTGCCATGTCCTGAACCCATTCGAAGTAGCTGACGGTAACGCCCCCAGCGTTACAAACCACGTCAGGTACAACCACAATACCACGGCTAGCCAGAACATCATCTGCATCAGGATAGGTTGGACCGTTGGCGCCTTCGAGTACTAGTTTACAGGTTAGCGTTTCAGCGCGGTGACGCGTGATCTGACCTTCGAGCGCTGCAGGGATCAGTATGTCCATCTCCAGGCTCCAGAACGCCTCGCTGGCGATGGTTTCAGCTCCCGGGAAACCTGCAATCTGCTTGTGTTCCAGTTGCCAGGCTGACAGCGCGGACATGTCGATACCGGTAGCGTTAAACAGCGTCGCGGTGTGATCCTGAATAGCAACGACACGTGCGCCTGCTGCCGCGAAAAGACGGGCGGCTTCACTGCCGACGTTACCAAAACCTTGCACTGCAACACGAGCGCCTTCAACTTCGATATTAGCACGACGAGCCACTTCCAGACCGCTGACAAAAACGCCGCGACCGGTGGCTTTATCACGGCCTAACGAGCCGCCAAGGTGAATAGGTTTACCGGTGACAACACTGGTCACGGTGGTGCCGTGGTTCATGGAATAGGTATCCATCATCCAGGCCATCACTTTACCGTTTGTACCCACATCCGGCGCAGGTATGTCTTTCTGCGGTCCTATAATAATGCCGATTTCGCTGGTATAGCGACGGGTCAAACGCTCCAGTTCGCCCTCAGACAGTGAGAACGGATCGACGCGCACACCCCCTTTGGCACCGCCGTACGGCAGATTCAATGCCGCGCATTTGATGGTCATCCATGCGGACAGGGCCATCACTTCATTAAGATCAACATCAGGATGAAAACGCACACCACCTTTGCCCGGACCGCGCGAAAGGTTATGTTGCACACGATACCCTTCAAAATGACGGATAGTCCCGTCATCCATTTGTACCGGGATATCGACAATCAATGCGCGTTTTGGGTGACGCAGGGTATCCACCCAATGGGAAAGTTCGCCCAGGTAAGGGGCCACACGCTCGATTTGTTGCAGGTAGGTATTCCAGGCAGATGTGCTGCTATCTGAAGCGTAAGATAACTTATCCATGATAAACCTTAGTTATAAAAGTAATATGTTCTTAATTTGGCCGTGGTATACAGTGAATCTCACCATATAAACCTAAATTTAACATTTTTTTCGACAGGTGGCCTGTCCAGCCAACACGGCTTATCGGTATGGATAGTATGGGCTTTATCTGGAAAATGAATAATTATGCTTTTCTTTAACTATTTTGCGGTTTTTATTGCGGTATGGGTGATTTGGTATGCGTGTTTTGCAAAAAACACATTTTGTCAGATTTATGACGCACCTCTAAAAGTAAACAATATGATAATAAAATGTATTTGCTTTATTGCGTCGAGCTGGGCGTCTGTCGGGTCAAGGCCCGTGGAAAATGACTTTGTATCCTTGCTCATTCCAGTGTTGCAGCAGTTCATTTTGTCTTCTGGTTGGCGTCGTACCGGTCCAGACAAAAAGTGTTTGTCCGGGGAATAGCTCAGGACGTGGTGTTTCAATAGGTTCTGCAAGAATGGCGATATGCCACCCGGATTGCGATAAGCGCCAGGCCTCCAGCCATAAGCGGGTTCTGTCTTCAACATCCCAGGCCATCAGAATGGCATCTTTCCCTGACTTGCGACGCGTTTCCGACAGGAGTACCGCAACATATTCAATCAGCGCGCCGTCAAGCATACTGTTCATTATGCGAGAGGTATTATGATCAAGTATGAGCCGCTGACGTACAGGGAGATAGACTCGGTCAATCAACGCATCTACCGGATACGCGCGGCCAAGAGAGAGCATTTTGGCCCGCAGTTTCGGCGGATGCGCCATCCGCAGAATGCTCATCATCTCTTCCTGCAGCTGATTCCAGTCATCGTCAGTTTCACGGGTACTGGTTTCCAGTAATGCTTTAACTTTCCCAACAGGCGTACCATTGCTAATCCAACGTTTGATTTCTTCAATACGTTGAATATCCTCTTCATCAAAGAGTCGATGGCCGCCTTCACTTCGTTGAGGTTTGAGTAAACCGTAGCGTCGTTGCCATGCCCGAAGGGTCACAGGATTTATCCCGCAACGCTCTGCGACGTCGCCAA
The DNA here is from genome assembly GCF_005281115.1 of Citrobacter sp. wls710. Classification (NCBI taxonomy): domain Bacteria; kingdom Pseudomonadati; phylum Pseudomonadota; class Gammaproteobacteria; order Enterobacterales; family Enterobacteriaceae; genus Citrobacter; species Citrobacter sp. wls710. Next base: position 43,649 of record NZ_SZXD01000047.1, on the reverse strand, counting down.
TGCTGTAATAAGCCATAGTTCCCCCAACACGCCTGATTCTCCGTCACCGATATGCGGTTCCTGTCACTTTGTACAACATGCATCAAATTGTACAAAACATACAGAGCATTCTAGCAAAATTAAGATTTACTTTACTATCACGCGTGAGAATCTTACTGCATTCAACATCAAATAGCGGAGCGGGGTAACAAAAATTTTTCATAATGTCATTAAGTTACAGCTTACCCTAAGCGAGTTTATTTTTTCTCAGGCCATGCTACTGAAGGGGTACCATTCAGCAAGGCTGCTGCAAATAAGTTACCCTGGAAAAGCTCGATCCCGGCGGATTCAAGCCACATCCATTCTTCGGGTTTTTCAATGCCAACGGCGGAAAGTTGAATCTCAAGTGAAGTACAGCATTTAATGATCGCCTGAATGATAGCTTGCCTCGGGCCACTTTTATGGACATCAGCAATGAGTTCACGGCTTATCTTTATTCTGTCCGGCTGGAAACGAGACAGGAGCAATAGCCCGGCATAACCCGCGCCGAAATGATCAACTGCCACACAAATCCCCGATGCTTTAAGTGATTTTACCGCCTGTGCAAAAGCATCAAAGCGTGAGATGACTTCGCTCTCGGTAAATTCCACAATGATTTGTTCAGGGACCAGCCCATTTGCGGCTATTTCATGAATCAGAAAGTTAACAGCGTCGGGTCTGTTCACCAGCGTCATAGGTAACAGGTTGACTGACAACATTTTTTCACCAAGGTTCAGCGCGCTGGCCATGGCAAATGCCGTCTTTTTACTTTCCAGATCCGCTGTGTACATCTCTTCCGTGCTTAATTTGTCAAAGTACGCTGCCGGAGTTTCCCCATCTTTACCACGAATCAGCGCTTCCAGAGCGATAACGCGTTGTGAGAGAGGATCGATAATTGGTTGAAAGGCAAAGGTGTAGTCGGTATTTGACGCAAGCTCTGCTTTATTAAGGGTGGTACCACTATTATCGGTAATAAAATCCCAGAAATTGGCAGCAGGGATTTCGAAATAAGTCGATTTTTCTGTCGCCAGTACGAATGTCCGGAAAAACTGCAATGCCCGGTCATCATACGTGAGCTGGAATTTTGACGTTCCCTGATTCAGTACAGCTTGTAAGACCTCAGCCCGTTCATGTTTTTGTAAATCAAATAACTCCATCCCGACCTTCCCGAACCGGCGCGCTGGGGCATAATCGCACATCAGTTCGACAATATTGTAGTGCCGTGGGTCGTTACAAATACAACGATAAATCTCCTTCACCTGCTCCTCTGGGCCTTCAAGTAGTTGGAAAAAATGCCGACCGTTAAAGAGCAAGATCCCCGTAACATCAGATCGCCTGTTTTTCAGATTTGCGGCCACCACCATATCCTCAATCGCATAGAGGGGGGCGTCATCACGTAGATGGCTACGGTAAATAATGGTCGTGAGCATGGAAAGTCCGGGATTAAGGGATGAGGTGAGGACAGTATCAGACAAACGCGGTTATGTCCTGATTTTCAATACATTATTTTAACTGTAATTTTACATAATAAGGTTCAACAAAAATCGTAATTGCCCTGGTTCATAGAGGTTGTACAATGGGTGGAGATATCGTGTTTTTCTTTTTCTTCGTAACATATTGATAAATAAAATATAGCACTTTATGTTAAAATTTGCCTTATCTCGATGTACACATTTTTGGTACAACTTTGCTACTGTTATAAAACTTAATACTCACCAGCATTTTGTTACAGGAGCAACATATGCAGCAGCACAGAGTTCTCACTGATTCCGCACACGCAATCTCTCGTTACTTTGCAAAAGCGCATCTTCCTACACAGCAGGAAACATTGGGAGAGATCGTCACTGAGATATTGAAAGATGGACGTAACCTGAGCCGAAAGTCACTCTGTGCCAAGCTTTTGAACCGTCTTGAAAAAGCATCCGGAGAGGATGAACAGAAGCATTACAATGCCTTAATCGGCCTGCTCTTCGAATAAAGGGATGCCCTAAAACATCTAAATGGGGAAAGTAGTGAAGTAGTTATGAAGAAAACTGACCATGAACGCTTGAAACACGAAATTACAGGTTTAGCTGTTATACAGATTTTGCGCATGAACACGGCAATATCACTACCCGCATTGATTAAGCAATTACGTCTTATGAAGGTGAGTGAAGCGGATGCCGGGCGTAGACATCTTATTGACAGCATAATTCATGATTTCACAGATTCTAATGCGGCAAGGATGAACCCCAAACCGGAAAGAACTGGTGATGAGAGTGTATTCAGTGGCAGTAAAAAGCCTAAATTACATTAGAGACCATTTTCCATACTATACAAGCGAGGTGACTATGCTTCAGGAAATGAATGTTCACAGAGCAATAGCAGATAAGGCTTTGTCGAGTTACTTCCGTAATGCCGGTGAGCTATTAGCAGATGAATCCGTTGTATTGGGACAAGCAGTAACAAATGTGATTTTAGCTGGTGATAATGTTAATAATAAAAATATCATTTTAAGCCTGATCGCTTCACTGGAATCGACAACCGATGTTGTTCAGGCTGATATCATCAGAAAAACACTGGAAATAGTGTTGCGCTATACCGCTGACGACGTCTAATAAAGTTATTTTATAATCATGAAGCTCCAGCATCCATAGTATGTGCTGAGTATTTGTATACTTTGAATTAAGACTACACATAGCATCTTCTCATTCTTAGACTGCATTATTATGGGCTTGATATGATTAATTCAATTCCGGAAAATTATATTTTCCAGTGCGCTTTATACAAGAATTTAGAGCGCAATGTGATGTTGAAAATGGGTTATGTCAGTGATGACATTCTTGTTCAGGCACTTAGTGTACAGCTGAAGAATGAGAAGAATGCTATATTAATCGATCTCTATATGCAGATTATGCGTCACCTTCAACCAGGTATTCGTTCTGAACCCCGTCAGATTAATTGTGATTTTTTAGAGGTCATAAATAATGAATACAGTTCAGGAACACGCCAGACATGCAGAATTGTGGATTGATGATGTCTATATCAGACAAGGCCTGGAGAATATTCTCGCTGATATAGAATATAAAGATAAGAACGTGCACCTTGTTTTCTTTACGATTAACTACTTCAACACTGTCAAAAAGCAAAACTATGATCTCAGGACGCATCGGCTGGTGCTTCTGATTGATGGTCATCTGTATCAGTATCTCAATGAACTTTCGTTCTACAGGCTTCCTGTAGACAGTGGCGTAGCCTCAATCAAAAAATTTATCGCTGAAATTATCAGCATTGATACTGAACACGGCCAGCAATCTGAAATAAATATCGTCCTGACTGAACGGGATAAATTTATCTTAACGCAATTAGGGGAAGGGCGGACTATTTCTGAAATTTCTGGCTTGCTTAACCTGCACTTAAAAACGATTTACCTGAGCAGGCAAAATCTGATCAAGAAACTTGGCTGTTCGGGGTTGATTGATTTTCAGGGAATACTGCAAACCCCAATATTCAGGAACTGGCTGAAACATGCCTGAGTAAAATACAGTGCATGGATTTTTGGCATTTGGCATTCTCAATATGACGCGGTGTATGCGATTCCGTTCCGGTAGCCAAAATATCTGCTGCTGTTTGTCATATTCATCGCGCCCTCAGTTGAGTCGCTAAGGAAGGGTTACAAGCAAGTGCTCTTTGTGTTACTAAAAGAAGTATGACGGGAAGGTTCTTAGAGCCTGGACTCGGTACGTCCCTATGGGCTGAGGGATCCCCAGAAAATCCACATCAGTAAACCGGCACCATACGGCGCATCTTAAAGATTCTGGAGTAGCACAACCTGGGGATTCTCTATAAAATGTCCATTAACCTTGGCATAAATAATGAGAATGTTTAAAATGCAAGCTTCCGTTCCGTTGCGTTTACTGGAAGTAAACTCGTCACTGATTTGGCACTGGCCGTATTTGCAAAGTGTTATTACAGTGATGATACGGGATCAATTTAACGGGCTTGTCATTAACCAACAGAACTTATTTTCTTTGTTAGTCTCTCCTTCAAAATATTGTCAGCATGGTCGTGAGAATCTGCTTCGTGAACATCAGGAGCATTTACTTTATTTGCAGCGTTTATGCCGGTATTGCCGTACTTCCGGCATTCGGGTGTGGCTGCAAGGAGAGGCGCTTCCCCGTGACGGTAAAATCCAGGAAAAATACCCTGAATATGCGCTAATTGATAACAGCAATGCGGACGAAATTTTCTGGAAAAATTTTTATCAGTACGATCTCTATGAGGCCCTGGATACATTGCCGGGTATTGATGGGGTAATTGTTAATCTTCCTAGACATCAGCCTTATAAAGCCAACTGGGTTTCAACACTCCCTTATCTCTATAAGACACTGCGTACCCTCGGAAAAAAAATGGTGTTACGTGACTATATGGAGGATGAAGCCGCCTCGTGGCAACTAGTTAATGCCTTGCAAGTATTACCTCAGGATGTGCGGGTCTCCATAAAGGCGGTTGCACAGGGATATCGCCCTGGATTTGTTAATAATCCGCTCCTGACTCAACTTGATGGCCGAATCAAGTGGATTGAGTTCGACATGTGGGGGCTGGAATATGGCTGGACGCTTCTTCCATGCTACCTGTTAGAGGAAATCCAGGGCCGGTTAAGCTGGGTAGAGAGCATGGTGGGCGAGGATCTGGAGGCCATAACGGGGCGGCTTAACTGGGAATGGATCTCCAACAGTTCGCTGATAAATTCAGTTAATTCTGTTAACTTGCACGGCCTGGCGATGTTTGGCCGCGAAATCTTTATGACGGAAAAACAGGCCTTTCACTGCTGGCTGACGGATATGCTTGAGCATAAAGTGGGGACGATTGAGGTGAACCTCTTCCACCAGCTGTACATCTGTAGCTATGAATGGATGAGAAAGACACCCTACATTCTGGGGCATGTTTTGCATCATTACAGCCAGGTGCCAGACAGCTACGCCCTGGCCGTAAAGCAGCTTCAGCTGCATGTGCGCAAATCCGATGATTATGCCCTGTCGACCCTGTTTCCGGTAAACGATCCCGATAGTGGACGTGAGCAATTCCAGCAGTTGGTATTGGAAAAAGAGCGGGCTCTTTTCCTTGCTCAGGATTCACGTAACCGGCTCTATCACATCATCCATTCTGTTGCGATGTCCAATGAGAAGAGGGAGCTGTTTAAGCGAGTCTGGGAACGCGTCCCTTGGTATACCGAAATGTTTAACCGCGTCTCACGCAGCGTTGCCATGAAAATGATGGTAGACAATTATGGTCATCAGAGCGGTATTTCTTTATTTGAATTAACGAAAGAAATTAATGAATTGCGTATTCTGGCAACACGACTTTCAGAATGGATGGATAGGGAAGAACAGCAGCAGCCCCATTATCTGGCGATGCTATTTGATCCTGCCAGGCTGATTAGCCTGGCAGACAGTCTGACTGAAAATGAATAGATTACGCGTCAGCGTTTTTAAGCTGTTGGTAAAAATCACGCAGGATATAAAAGGCTTTTTTACGCGTTACCTTGTCAGCGGTAATAAGGCCCTTGCAATTGAATCCCTTCTGATAGGGATTCTGACGTCGTTCTGTCCGGTAGTCATACAATAACCACGGGGTAAAACCTCGAATGTAATTGAGTTTTGGCAAATATTCGGTCTGCTTGCGATATACCTCCGCCATATAGTTTTCCGAGAACGGCCCTGACGTCGGTGCATTATCACCGATAACCCCTTCAGCCCCGGTTTCGGTAATAACGACGGGCTTAGAAGGTGATGAATTTTCTCCTAGTACAATCAGATCGTCGAAATTCTCTTCATACCAGCCGTAATACTCGTTAAGGCCGATAATATCGAGATGCTCCGCCAGGCGATCTTCAATCTTCATTTTGGCATGGTTAACAAGGCAGGCGGCAGAAATTAAACGGCTTGGATCGGCCTGACGAGCGGTGTCAACCAGCATGGTCATAAAGTCCAGCCGTTCGTCGGTATCCGCGTTTTCATTACCGACCGACCAGATAATCACGCTGGCACGGTTACGGTCGCGATAAATCAACTCCATCAACTGATTATGTGCATCGCGCTGGGTAGCCGGATTTTTAAAATCTATCGCCCAGTAGTTTGGGATCTCTTCCCAGAGCAATAAGCCGACTTCATCCGCTATGCGAGCCGCCATCTCATGATGTGGATAATGCGCCAGCCTCAGGTAGTTACAGTTAAGCTCTTTTGCATGGTGAAACCGGCGGCGGATATCTGCTTCACTGGTCATTTTTCCGGACAGAAGATCGTCTTCGTGACAGTTAACGCCGCGAAGATAGAGTGACTGACCGTTCAGACGGATATCCGTCCCTACAACTTCTATTTGCCTGAAGCCGACACGATCGCACACGCAGTCACGTCCCAGCGATGCCATCACGCGATATAATTTGGGACGGTCAGGGGACCAGATCTGCGGCTCGGCAGACAGCTCTGCGTTCGCCACGCCGTTAATCACTGGAAGCGTGACGGCAATACCCAGCTCTGAGATCGTTAAGTTGACCTCCTTCGCCTCTCCTTCCACGGCAATTTTTACCGCGATCCGGTTATATTTACCATCAGGCACTAAATAGACAAACAAATCCCGGATATAGGATTGCGGGGTGCGATACAGTTCAATTTCACGGTATATCCCACCATAGTTAAACCAGTCGTTATTTCGTAAGGGTAAACGGTCGGTAGTACGCGTATTATTTACGCAGATCATCAGCACATTATTTCCCGGCTGAATTTCGGAGGTTAACTCAGCGCAAAATGGCGTGGAGCCACCATAATGGTTGCCAATAAAGTGATGGTTGAGGAACACTTTGCAATCGTAGTTAGCCGCGCCAATGCGCAAGAAAATACGTTCGTCCGCGTCCCGTTCGATATAATCGATTTCCCGGGTATACCAGGCGCTTCCCTCAAAGTAGAACCACTTTTCGTTCATCATCTGCCAGCATCCCGGAACCGGTACGGAATCGCCAGCAAAGGGATCGTAGTCGTAAGGATCGCGGCGCGTTTCTTGATCGCGCTTTTCCAGGAGATGCCATTTTTGCCTTAGCCCGGTGTCATGGAGATCCAGCGTAAAACGCCACTCGCCGCTCAGGCTTTCACCGTCACGCCCCCCGGTGAACAGCAGATTGGTGTGATTAAAATTCTGCGTATTGTACGGGGTGTCATATTGCTCGTTGTGTAAGCACTCTACGGCATTTTCAGCCAGGTTCGATTTTTCCAGCATGAGATATCCTTCCTAAATGAGGTGTTTCTGAAGGATAACGGTTCAAATTCAGACTCAGGACTGCTTCCTCAATCTCTGACGGAATCGAAAGTGGGAAAAAACCGTAAATGTGATGGATGTCGAAAATGGGCCGTATTTTCATGTGATCGACATCTCATTATAAATTTTGTCAAAGTGATCTCTGTCACATCAACACTTACGGGTAGCGATATTACTCACATAAATTCAGGGAGGAACTTCGGGGATCTCAATTCCATTTCTAACCCGTCACGGACTCTGACCCGGTCACTTACAATGGCGAAAGTTAACAGTTATTTGTATTGGGTCTGTTTGGATACATTATCTTATCGTGATGGAGGAAATACGATGGGGCAGTTGCAAAGCGGTGTCAGTAATGAGGCAGTAAAGGCAGGATCGGCAACCAGTCGATATCGATGGACAATTTGCGCATTACTCTTTTTTTCCGTCACCATTAATAATCTCGACAGATCTATTTTAGGTTTGCTCGCGCCAATGCTCCAGAAGGATATTGGCTGGAATGAGATTGAGTACGGAAATATTGTTACCGCATTTCAGGCGGCCTATGCGGTAGGTTTATTACTGTGTGGACGTATTGTTGATGTCTATGGCGCCCGCCTGGTCTTGCCCATTGCACTCGCACTCTGGAGTTTCGCGGCGATGGCGCACGGCATGGTCGGTACGGTTGTTGGATTTATTTACGCACGCATCTTTCTTGGACTGGGTGAAAGCGCCAACTTCCCTTCAGCCGTGAAGGTAACCGCAGAATGGTTCCCCAAACGAGAGCGCGCATTCGCAACGGGCATATTTAACGCTGGTTCGAATGTCGGGAATGTGTTTGCGCCGGTCATTATTCCCTGGATAGCCTTACAGTGGGGCTGGCGTGAAGCCTTTATCGTGACGGGCGCGGTAGGGCTTATCTGGATTGCCTTCTGGCTACTGCTGTATGGAAAACCGGAGAAAGTTAAGAAAGTAAACAAAGAAGAATTGGCCTGGATCCATCAGGATGATGATGCAGAGACGGCAGCGCAAACCACGCAAAAAATAAGCTGGTTAGGGCTGCTAAAATATAAGCAAACCTGGGCATTCGCCGTCTGTAAATTCCTTACCGACCCTATTTTTTGGTTCTTCCTCTTCTGGATCCCGAAGTGGCTACACGACGCTCGCGATATTGATATGGCCCATATGGCGATGCCGCTGGTGCTCATCAATGTGCTGGCAACGCTTGGCGGTCTTGCCGGAGGCTATCTCCCAGCATGGATGGTTAACCGTGGAATAGCAGTAAATAAGGCGCGTAAGTTTACCTTATTATTATGCGCAATCTGTGTGCTCCCGATTTTATTGGTCTCTAACGTTTCTAATCTGTGGGTGGCGGTAACGTTAATTGGTATTGCTGTCGCGGCGCATCAGGGTTGGTCCGTCAATCTTTATACCAGCGTATCGGATATGTTTCCTAAACAAGCGGTGGGTGCTGTGGTCGGTATCGGCTGCCTGATAGGCTCGCTTGGCTCCATTCTCTTTACCCAAGCGACGGGACATATTTTGCAGGCAACGGGCAGCTACTGGTCTATTTTCCTGATGGGCGGATTTGCTTATCTGCTGGGTTTCCTGATTATGCACGTATTAATTCCAACCATGTCGGTTGCTAAATTTAAATAATATTGATCTCACAGGTACAAAAAATGTCATTAACCGATAATTTATTACAGGAACGTATTCTTGCGGCTAAAGATAAAAGTCTGCTTTGGTTAAAAAGTATGCAACTTCAGAACGCAACTCCGGGCATATTGCGTGTGAGCGAACGACACCAGGCTGAACAATGGCCGCAAATGCTTCTGCCTGGAACCTATGATGGTACGATGGCGCGCGCGTTATTAGGAGATGACATCCCGGAGAAAAAAGCGCTAGCGGACTGGATATTGCGCCATCAACGAGAGGACGGATATTTCGAGCTGCCGGGTTTAAACTGGAGCGAAACGTGGAAAGGCCCGGATGCCGATAAAACGCGCCAGTACATGCGTTTTCACGCGACGAATTACTGTATGGGGGCGCTGGAAGTGCTTGATCAGCTCAACAGGCTGGAACTGCCTTTTATAAAACCGTATCTCGATCCTCAGTATTTTTGGGCATGGCTGGCACAACGTGATATGCGCGATCCGTGGCTTGAAGGTAACAATATCGTCAATGTAGGCAGCTTCCTGCTGCTTGAAAAGCAACGCGATCCGAAGGGACCCGCGGCGCAGCGATTACAGGATATGATTTTCTGGCATAACCAGCAGAGTGAGCCCTTTTCCGGTTTTTGGGGACCCGGGCAGCAGTACAGCCAGGAGGCTCTGCTGTTTGCACTCTGCGGCGCCACACATAATTTGCACGTGTTCTATGCCCTTGACGAAGATATTCCTTATTTTAACCAGTCAATGAGCCGTTGTCTGGAGCAGCCCTTAGCCATCCGGAGCAGCTGTATTGATGTCGATATTATCGATATTCTGGCGCACGGCCATGCGCGCTGTCCGCATCGTCGTGATGAAATTGAACACTGGTTGCGCCGTATGCTGGTGGCATTACTGGATTTCCAGAATGCAGATGGAGGGTTCCCGGACACCCTGCTTGGTGAGCGCGGTTACGATGGATGGGTGAAGGGTTACAAAGAGCCGCAGGGCTACAGTAATACCTTCGCGACCTGGTTCCGCTGGATAGCGATTGCGATGATCGCCCAGGTATTATGGCCGCAATGGCAGAACTGGCGTTTCCGTAAAACGATTGGTATAGGGTATTTCAAAGCTCCGTCCCTGTAATTTTCTTTCCTATAGCTAAGTGTCTCTGGCCCATAGATAAATCATCCCGCAAGGGGCGTCTATGGGCACGTCATACTGTTACTGATAGATTTTAGTGTGAAAGTTGAAACTCTATGAAATGAAAAATCCACGCAATTGCGTGGATTTTATAGTGTTTTACCGTTGTCATGAGATTCAATGAAACCTCATGAGACGAGAAATTTTATTCAGACGTTGAACAGGAAGTTCATCACATCGCCATCTTTCACGATGTAATCTTTCCCTTCCGCACGCATCTTACCGGCTTCTTTCGCGCCTTGCTCACCTTTGTAGGTGATGAAGTCTTCAAATGCGATAGTCTGTGCACGGATGAATCCTTTCTCGAAGTCGGTGTGGATTTTACCTGCCGCCTGCGGAGCGGTAGCGCCGACAGGGATGGTCCATGCACGTACTTCTTTCACGCCCGCGGTGAAGTAGGTCTGCAGATTCAGCAGCTCATAGCCTGCGCGGATCACGCGGTTCAGCCCCGGCTCTTCCAGACCCAGCTCGGCCATGAACTCTTCACGGTCGGCGTCATCCAGCTCAGCGATGTCGGCTTCAACGGCGGCGCAAACAGCTACCACCACGGAACCTTCGGCAGCGGCGATTTCACGCACCTTGTCGAGGTACGGGTTGTTTTCAAAACCGTCTTCGTTGACGTTGGCGATATACATGGTCGGCTTCAGCGTCAGGAAGCTCAGGTATTTGATGGCCGCTTTATCTTCGTCAGTCAGATTTTTCAACGCACGCAGCATGCCAGCGTTTTCCAACTGTGGCAGACATTTTTCCAGGGCAGCCAGTTCTGCTTTGGCGTCTTTGTCGCCGCCTTTGGCTTTCTTCTGTACGCGGTGAATAGCGCGTTCACAGGTATCCAGATCGGACAGCGCCAGTTCGGTATTGATAACATCGATATCGTCAGCCGGATCCACTTTGTTATTAACGTGGATGATGTTGTCGTTTTCGAAGCAGCGCACCACGTGGCCGATCGCTTCGGTTTCGCGGATGTTAGTCAGGAACTGGTTACCCAGACCTTCACCTTTGGAGGCGCCTTTTACCAGGCCCGCGATATCAACGAATTCCATCGTGGTCGGCAGGATACGCTGCGGTTTGACGATTTCGGCCAGTTGATCCAGACGCGGATCGGGCATCGGGACAACACCCGTGTTCGGCTCGATAGTACAGAACGGGAAGTTTGCCGCTTCAATACCCGCTTTTGTGAGCGCGTTGAACAGGGTGGATTTGCCTACGTTTGGCAAACCGACGATACCGCATTTGAATCCCATGTTTAAATCACCTTAATCTTTTGATATTCAATCTGTTATAGAAAACAGATTGTAGAAAAGTAAATAACTCTGCCTATTATACACAGCACGCGAGCAAAATGCCGCACATCGCTGCTTATTGCGCTTTAAAGGTATGTAACCGGCTCGTTGCTTTTGTCAGGCCATCTTTGAACAAAATCTCGGTACAACGGGCCGCTTCGTCAATCGCTTCATCAATTAACTTCTGTTCAGAAACAGGTGGTTTGCCTAAAACAAACCCGACAACTTTGTTTTTATCGCCCGGATGACCAATTCCAACGCGTAAACGATGAAAGTTAGGGTTATTGCCTAACTTGCTGATGATGTCCTTCAGGCCATTATGTCCGCCATGACCACCGCCAAGCTTAAATTTGGCAACACCTGGCGGTAGGTCTAGTTCGTCATGTGCAACTAAAATTTCATCGGGATTGATGCGATAAAAACTAGCCATCGCGCCAACGGCCTTGCCGCTCAGATTCATAAATGTGGTCGGCACCAGCAGGCGGACATCTTCGCCTTCTAGCGTAACCCTGGAGGTGTAGCCGAAGAATTTCGGCTCATCGCGCAGGGGAGCGCGTAATCTCTCTGCCAGTAGATCAACATACCATGCGCCGGCGTTGTGCCGCGTTGCCGCATACTCTGCGCCGGGGTTCGCCAGACCGACAATCAATTTAATCGTCACGTGTTTTGTCCTGAGTGTATCTATAAACGACGGGTAGTTTACTGTCTGGCGCTGCGCTTGACAAAAAACAGCATGCTTATCCTCGAAAATCGAATAATTGCGAAACTGGACTATTAGAAATTGAGTGTGTTCAGTAGCTTATTTGTAAAGTTTTGTTGCGCGGGTGTTTGTAATTGTGATCGCTCCCGCACTTGCGAACGGCAGTGTTGTCTATACTTTACACATAAGGATTAGGGGTATTCCCTGTAACAACCCAAAGTTCCGGAGGTGACACATGAAACGCAAAAACGCTTCGTTACTCGGTAACGTGCTCATGGCTTTAGGGTTGGTGGTGATGGTGGGTGGCGTTGGTTACTCTATTTTAAACCAACTGCCGCAATTTAATTTGCCACAGTTTTTCGCGCATGGTGCTGTGCTCAGTATTTTTGTCGGCGGTGTTCTCTGGTTAGCGGGGGCCAGAGTCGGCGGGCACGAACAAATTAGTGACCGTTACTGGTGGGTACGTCATTATGACAAACGCTGCCGTCGCGGTGATACCAATCATCGTCACAACTAAATAGTCTCTCCGCTGCGAGTGCCACTGTTTGCAGGCAGAGTCCTGGTTGAAAACCAGTCCTCTGCTTGTTCACGCATATCCCGGATAAAATGCACTCATCATTGCTGCGCAATTGAAGAGGCGTTATTCGAATAATCGATAATGTAACGTCTTAACCACGCTATCCGCCGCGTCAGCCGGTAACAGAATGCACAGGTTATCGTTTGATGCGCCGTGGCAAATCATGCGAACCGTATGCTCTTCGAGCCAGGCAAAAACGTCTTTGCACACCCCCGCAGCCTGGGTCAGTTTATTGCCCACCAAAGTGACTAATGCCAGTCCGGTTTCCACTTCCACCCGACAGTGGGAGGACAATGCGGTAAACAATGCCGTGGTTAGTATATGGTCCTCACCCGATGTCGCATGAGTGGCGTCCAGCGCCAGCGCAATACAATTTTCTGATGTCGTGACCAAATCCACTGCCACCGCGTGGTGGGATAAAATGGCAAATACCTGCGCCAGAAAAGTACAGGGTGGTTGTGTCTGCAGACTGTGTAATCTCAATAGCGTCTGTTTACGGCGCACGGCGAGCGCCCGATAACGCGGTGGATTATCGGTGGTGTTGTGCACCAGTGTACCACCGGCGGCAGTATCTTTACTTGAGCCAACAAAGACCGGAATGCTTTTCCGCATTGCCGGGAGCAGTGTAGCCGGGTGAAGAACCTTCGCACCGTAGGCGGCCATATCGCTGGCCTCGGAAAATGAGATATGGTCGATCCGTTTGGCCCGTGGCGCAATGCGCGGATCGGTGGTGTAGATCCCGGCAACGTCGGTCCAGATGTCTACGCGTGCGGCGTGCAGTGCTTCACCAAGTAGCGTGGCGGTGTAATCACTCCCACCGCGTCCCAGTGTCGTGGTATGTCCGCCTGCGTCACGACCAATAAATCCCTGGGTAACCATAATAGCCTGCTCAAGGCGCGGGCGCAGATGAGTCTCCACCAGGTGGTGCAGGGTGCTGAGATCCGGTTCAGCACAGCCGTAGTTCGAGTTGGTACGCATCACGCTGCGGGCGTCGAACCACACGGCTTCGGCGTGCCGTTCACGTAATACTTCAGTAAACAGCAAAGAGGACATCAGTTCGCCGTGGCTGACTAACTCATCGCTTAGCGCATCGGACGGTGAAACCGTCGCCGTTTCTGCAAGGCGGCGTATATTGTTGAGAAGATTATCGATTTCCGTGCTGATAACGGACGGCTGCTTCAGGCGGGAAATAATGTTGTATTGGATGGCGCGTAACGTCTCAAGCTTATCTAATTGTTGATGTGTTTCCAGACCTTCAGAAAGCTCGACCAGTAAGTTTGTCACGCCTGCGGAAGCAGACAAAACGACTAAACGGACATCTTGATCAGCAAGAACAATGCTGGCGCTGCGGTTCATCGCATCAAAATCAGCGACGCTGGTGCCGCCAAATTTGGCAACGACGGATGGTGGATAAATGCGAGTCATAACAATCTCATATCAGGGCGCCATAAAAGTATGGCTAGAAAATTTTCATTCTCGGCATAAGGGAACGACGTTCGCCTTACGAAATGTCCGCCCGCGAACATTTCTGCTGACAACCCAGGGAATACCTGTTGTCGATAACGCGTGTCGCCTGTACGCGTTACCGGGTGCTGCGCATTAATTTTATCTACATAGCCTGTAAATAAGCGCGCCATACTAAGTGATTTATATTTACGGATCGACTTTTTTATTCGATTTAACGAAAAATAAGTGAAAAATCATGTCGTAGTGAATAAATGCGTACATTATTAATGGTAAAAACATGTAAAAAAATAATAAAAACATGAAAACCTCATGGTTTTTATAACATCGTCTACGTTGCGGCTGGCAACAATTTTGTAAAATAAATAGCTATATTTGTTTATGATTTCGTAATGCTGGATGAGCTTTATTCTTTGAAATTTAAGGTAAAAATGCTCATTTAAGTTGGCGGAAAATAAATGATTGAGTCCCACGCTAAAACAACATATATTAGCCGCGCTTTTTTACAGGTAATCCTTATAACCATTTATTCAATCAGGCGTTAATCTACACCTGGTTGTAGGAGTGATATGATGACGGATAAAGTCCGTATTGATACTTTAAGTGCTAATTCATTACCGCAGAGCAATGATACCTTTTTAGCAAGACAGGCTGAGTTTGAATCTAATGTCCGCAGCTATCCGCGTAAACTGCCATTGGCTATTGCCAAAGCGCAGGGCGTCTGGATTACCGACGTAGAAAATAATCAATATCTTGATTGCCTTGCAGGTGCCGGTACCCTGGCGCTCGGTCACAATCATCCTGAAGTGCTGCAGAGCATTCAAAGTGTCATCACAAGCGGCTTACCGTTACATACGCTTGACCTTACCACGCCGTTAAAAGATGAATTTTCATCTTATTTACTGTCTTTATTACCGGGCCAGGGCAAAGAGTATTGCCTGCAGTTCACCGGGCCGTCTGGCGCAGATGCCGTTGAAGCGGCGCTGAAGCTGGCGAAGAAAGTGACCGGCCGTTCCAGCATTATCAGCTTCTCCGGCGGCTACCATGGGATGACCCACGGCGCGCTGTCCGTGACTGGCAACCTGTCGCCGAAAGAAGCCGTCAGCAACATGATGGCGGAAGTGCAGTTTATGCCGTATCCGCATCAGTACCGCTGCCCGCTGGGTATTGGCGGTGAAGCTAGCGTGAAAGCATTAACTTACTACTTCGAAAACCTGATCAACGACGTTGAAAGCGGCGTGCGTAAACCGGCTGCGGTGATCCTCGAAGCGGTACAGGGCGAGGGCGGCGTAAACCCGGCGCCGGTCGAATGGTTACAGCGTATTCGTAAAGTGACTCAGGAACACGGCATTCTGCTGATCATCGATGAAGTTCAGGCTGGCTTCGCGCGTACCGGTAAGCTGTTCGCCTTCGAACACGCCGGTATTGAGCCAGACATCATCGTGATGTCCAAAGCGGTTGGCGGCGGTCTGCCGCTGGCGGTACTGGGCATTAAAAAGCAGTTCGATGCGTGGGCTCCGGGCCACCATACCGGTACCTTCCGCGGCAACCAGCTGGCGATGGCCACCGGTCTGACAACACTGAAAATCCTCAAAGACGACAAGATTGCCGATAAAGTTGCCGCTCAGGGCGAGTGGCTGAAAGGCAAACTGACCGACCTGCAGAAACGCTATCCGGTGATTGGCCAGGTACGCGGTCTGGGTCTGATGATCGGTATTGAAATTGTTAAGCCGAACGAAGCGCAGGATCACATGGGCTGCTACCCGGCCGATGGCGAACTGTCCGCGCTGCTGCAGAAAAAATGCTTCGAAAACGGGCTGATTCTGGAGCGTGGCGGCCGTAACGGTTGCGTACTGCGCCTGCTGCCGTCTCTGCTGATCACTAACGCTGAGCTGGAAGTGTTCCTCGATAAATTCGAAAACGCCCTGCTGGGCGCTGGCGTAAAGCCGGTTTAAACGGAGTTGGAGCGAATGTCAGACGTAAACCCGATTCTGTCCGGCTCGGCGCAGAGTATTGCTGCCTATCAGGACGCTATCGAGCAGAGTACGAAAGCGGTCGTTGAATGGTTGCAACAGCCTGAGATGTATCAGGGCAAAACCGTTGAACAGCTGCGCGAACGTATCAACCTGAATTTTACGTCTCAGGGCCTGGGCAACCAGGCCGCTATTGAGCGTGCGGTTGAATACTTTCTCAAAGACAGCCTGTTGGTTCACCATGCGCAGTGCGTGGCGCACCTGCACTGCCCGAGCCTGGTGATTAGCCAGGCGGCGGAAGTGCTGATCAACGCCACTAACCAGAGCATGGACTCCTGGGACCAGAGCCCATCCGCGACCATCATTGAGATCAAACTGATCGAATGGCTGCGTGAGCAGGTAGGTTATGCGGCGGGCGACGCGGGCGTGTTCACCAGCGGCGGCACCCAGAGCAATCTGATGGGCCTGATGCTGGCGCGCGACGCTTTCTTCGCTCGCCAGGGGCACTCCATTCAGCAGAATGGTCTGACCGGTGACCTGAGCAAAATTAAAGTGTTCTGCTCTGAAAGCGCACACTTCTCCGTGCAGAAAAACATGGCGCTGATGGGACTGGGTTACCGTTCCGTCACTCAGGTGAAGACCGATGCGTTCTCACGTATGGATCTGGCGGACCTGAAAGCCAAGCTGGCCCAGGCGCAATCCAACGGCGAGCAGGTGATGGCGATTGTTGCTACGGCTGGCACCACCGATGCAGGCGCAATCGATCCGTTAGCGGACATCGCGGCGCTGGCGGCAGAACACCAGATCTGGATGCACGTTGACGCGGCATGGGGTGGCGCGCTGTTGCTCTCTGAACAGTATCGTCACTTCCTGAACGGCCTCGAACTGGCGGATTCCGTAACCCTGGACTTCCACAAACAGTTCTTCCAGACCATCAGCTGCGGCGCGTTCCTGCTGAAAGACGCGCGCCACTATGAGCTGATGCGCTATCAGGCGGCGTACCTGAACTCTGATTTCGATGAAGAGCACGGCGTACCTAACCTGGTATCGAAGTCGCTGCAGACCACGCGCCGTTTCGACGCGCTGAAGCTGTGGATGGGCCTCGAAGCGCTGGGCAAAAAGCAGTATGCCGAAATCATTGATAACGGCGTCACGCTGGCCCGCGATGTGGCTGAGTTTGTGAAAACCCAGCCGTATCTGGAGCTGGTGATGGAGCCGCAGCTGGCAAGCGTGCTGTTCCGCTTCCGTCCGGCAAGCGACGATATGGCGTTTGTTGCGCTGCTCAACCAGCGTATCGGCGACGTGCTGCTGGCTTCCGGTAGCGCCAACGTCGGCGTCACCGAAGCCGATGGCATTACCTGCCTGAAGCTGACGCTGCTGAACCCGACCGTGTGCCTGGAGGATGTGAAAGTCTTGCTGGCGAGCGTGAAGGCGACGGCTGAGCAACTGCTGAAAGCGTAAGCAATAAATAAGCTTGATATAAAAATGGCTCCCACTCACGGGAGCCATTTTTTTGCCTGTCATGTGTAGCCCGGGGCGCTTCGCCGGGTCGGGCTGGGCGTCAGCTGATGTCCGCCAGTGCGGCGTCTTTATTCGGGAAGAACGTCAGGCGTCCTGGAATAGGCTGAATACCCGCGCGGGCCATAGTACGTAGCGGCTGGAACTCCAGGTTACTGATACGTAATTCGCAACCTTCCGGCAGACGTTTAACAAAGCGCTGGAAGGCATCCAGACCACCGGCATCCAGCACCGGGACTGCGTCCCACTTCAATACCACAATGCGTTTACCCGCAATGCGCGACTCGAGATCGGTAAATAATCCCTCCGCCGCGGCAAAGAACAGCGGGCCGATGACGCGTAGCACCAGAACATCGTCTGCTACATCAACGTTGACTGGCGCCAGCCGCGTCATGCGCGCAATTCGACGCATAAACAGCAGAGAGGCGAGAACGATCCCGACGCTGATGGCGATAACCATGTCGAACAGCACCGTCAGCGACATACACATCAGCATGACGATGATGTCGTCTTTTGGCGCATGACGCAGCAGATCCACCACTTTGTGGGCTTCACTCATGTTCCATGCCACCATCAGCAGCAGTGCGGCCATGGCGGAAAGCGGTAGCCAGGAAAGCAGCGGCGCTAAAACCAATAGCGCCAGGATCACCAGAATCGCGTGGATGACCGCAGAAATGGGTGAGGTTGCCCCGGCGCGGACGTTGGCCGCAGAACGGGCAATTGCCGCCGTGGCGGTGATACCACCAAAGAACGGCGCAACAATGTTACCCAGCCCCTGACCAATCAGCTCGCTGTTGGCTTTATGCTTGGTGCCGGTCATGCCGTCGAGGACGACGGCGCACAGCAGAGATTCAATTGCCCCCAGCATCGCCATTGAGAAGGCTGCCGGTAACAGCGCCTGTAACGAACTCCAGCTCAGGGTAAAGTTTGACTCGGGCATATTCCACGGTAATACCAGCTGCGGCAGCAACTGCGGGATACCGTTACCCTGTGAGCCGTCAGCCAGAATGTAGTGGAACTGGGAACCGATGGTCGCAACGTGACCACCGGTCAGGTTCACAATCCCCATTACCGCACAGCCTGCCAGCAGTGCAGGAAGGTGGCCCGGTAGTCGGATCCCCAAACGAGGCCAGAAAATCAGGATCCCCAGCGTTACAACGCCAATGGCGGCATCGCCGAAGTTGATGGTCGGCAAGGCCATAAACAGCGCACCAACTTTTTGCAGGTAGTGCTCCGGTACATGGGCCATTTGCAGGCCAAGGAAATCTTTAATCTGCATGGTACCGATGGTGATACCAATACCCGACGTAAAGCCTAACGTAACCGACACGGGAATATATTCGATCAGGCGACCAAAGCGGGCGAGGCCGAAAAGGATCAGAAATATCCCGGACATGAGCGTGGCAACCAGCAGGCCTGCCAGCCCAAACTGTTGCGAGACCGGATACAGGATCACCACGAAAGCGGCGGTTGGGCCAGAGACGCTAAAGCGCGACCCCCCGGTGAGGGCGATAACAATCCCAGCGACGGCGGAGGTATACAGACCGTACTGCGGCGCAACGCCACTCCCTATTGCCAGGGCCATTGCCAGCGGAATGGCAATGATCCCCACGGTTATCCCGGCGATCAGGTCACGGGTAAAGCGAGAAGCGGTATATTTTTCTTTCCAACAAGCGTCGATGAGGGCGCGGAAAGGCATCACATGTGAGGAAAATAATCTGTTCACAATAATGTTTCATCCATGAGCGCATCATCTGTCAACTAAATGGCAGGTGAAGTAGGCAAAAGTCATACAAATAAGTATTACAGATAAAAAAACCCGCCGCAGCGGGTTTTTGAGCCGGGCTCGATTAATGCTCGAACATAGCAGAGATGGATTCTTCGTTGCTGATACGACGAATCGCTTCGGCCAGCATACCCGACAGGGTCAATGTACGCACGTTTGGCAGCGCTTTGATTTCGTCAGTCAGTGGAATAGTGTCACAGACAACGACTTCATCAATCACTGAGTTGCGCAGGTTGTTTGCCGCATTACCTGAGAAGATCGGGTGGGTTGCGTAAGCAAATACGCGTTTTGCACCACGTTCTTTCAGTGCTTCTGCTGCTTTACACAGCGTACCGCCGGTATCGATCATGTCATCAACCAGCACGCAGTCACGTCCTGCAACGTCACCAATGATGTGCATCACCTGAGAAACGTTCGCACGCGGACGACGTTTGTCGATGATAGCCATATCGGTATCGTTCAGCAGTTTAGCGATAGCACGGGCACGCACGACGCCACCGATGTCCGGAGAAACCACGATCGGGTTGTCCAGGTTCAGTTGCAGCATGTCTTCTAACAGGATCGGGCTACCGAATACGTTATCAACCGGTACGTCAAAGAAGCCCTGGATCTGTTCAGCATGCAGGTCAACGGTGAGGACGCGGTCAACGCCAACGCTGGACAGGAAATCAGCGACGACTTTAGCGGTAATCGGTACACGAGCGGAACGTACGCGACGATCCTGACGTGCATAGCCGAAGTAAGGAATAACGGCGGTGATACGGCCTGCGGAAGCACGGCGCAGCGCATCAACCATAACGACCAATTCCATCAGGTTGTCGTTAGTAGGGGCACAAGTGGACTGGATGATGAAAATATCACCACCGCGTACATTTTCATTAATTTGTACGCTGACTTCGCCGTCGCTAAAGCGACCTACAGCGGCGTCGCCGAGTGAAGTGTACAGGCGGTTGGCAATACGTTGTGCTAGTTCCGGGGTGGCGTTACCAGCAAAAAGCTTCATATCAGGCACGAGAAGAACCTCAGGCATGCGTCCATTGGTGGAAAGAATCTGCCGAAAACTGTGCGGGCCAGGCAGTATCCTCTCCATGCGGTGTATTAAAGAGCGCGATGCAACGTCTGGAACAGGGTGACGTTGTCACCGCAACTCAGCTTGCCCGGTTTACTCTTCATCCTTCGGGTTTCATGTGCGTTGGCGTTAATTCCTCACACCAGCACATACTGTTGTATGCGCCAGGTGTTCCGTCATCTCGCCATCTTCCTGAAACCCGAATGATTTAGAGTAACGCTCTATGCAAAGGGGAGAGGTTGACGCCTTTCGCCACAAAGCCTTTGAGCCATTCCGGGGCTTGCTCAAGCACCTGGCGAGCACGAGACTCTGTGTCAAATTCAGCAAAGACACAAGCCCCTGTACCAGTCAGGCGCGACGGCGCGTATTCTAACAGCCAGGAAAGCGCCGCATCAACCTCGCGAAAACGTTTTCTTGCGATAACCTCGCAATCATTGCCGAATTCACATTTTAGTAACGTTTTTATTGACCTTTTTGGCGTGTTACGCGGGAGGTCAGGATCGTTAAAAATGACCGGCGTTGGAATACTGACTCCCGGATGAGCGACCAGATACCATTTTTCAGGTGGATCGACCGGCGTCAGAATTTCTCCCACGCCTTCGGCAAAAGCCGCGTGGCCGCGCACGAACACGGGAACATCCGCCCCCAGCGTCAAGCCGATTGCCGCCAGTTCATCAACCGAAAGCCCACACCGCCAGAGATGATTCAACGCCACCAGAACGGTGGCCGCATTTGACGAACCGCCGCCCAGGCCGCCACCCATCGGCAGACGCTTTTCGATACTGATGTCCGCGCCGCTTCCTGCGGGCAGGCGATCGCTTGTCGACGCTGTCTTCATCAGCAAACGCGCCGCGCGCACGATCAGGTTATCTTCATGCGCAACGCCTTCCACCGGGGTTAGGAGGTGTATTTCGCCATCGTGGCGCAGATTGATGCCAATCTCGTCGCCATAGTCGAGAAACTGGAATAACGTCTGTAGCGTGTGGTAACCGTCCGCACGCTGCCCGGTGATATATAAAAACAGATTCAGTTTTGCCGGAGAGGGCCAATGGCTCATCATTTCACAATCCAGTTATCCATTTTCAGCTTAATACGCTGGGAGCCGTCGGACAGCTCCATGTTGGCCGGCATCGCAGGCTGCGTTTTGCTGTCGTAGGCGCTATAGACCACTTTCCAGCTTTTACCGTCTTTACTGTAGTTCACTTCGCTCAGACGATATTGGTCGTCGAGCTTGTAATCGGTGGCGTCACCCGGCAGGCCAAGGATCCACTGGCGCAGGCTATTCAACGGAATAGGCATGCCGGTCAGTTTACCAATCATCTCTTCGGCGTCGTCGGCGGTGTAGTGCTTACCTTTGTTATCAACAAGTTCAACATTGCCCGGCTGCGCATTGAGTTCCAGTTCCGTGCTGCCCAGCGGGTTGGTCAGCAGCAGACGATAGCGATCCTGTCCGGTTTGCTGCCAGAAAAAGCGGGCATACACTTTCTGTTGATCGGAGATATAAGCGAACGCACCGCGCGTCTGATATTGGTTCAAGGCGCGTACTTCCTGCTGGTGCTGGCGCCACTGCGGGGAATCGGGGCTTTTGCCGGGACCTTTCGGTGCGTTGAGGGTACAGGCACTAAGAACCAGGGCTGCAAGGGGCAGCAGGCGAATCAGGCGAAAATCAGGCAGGGTCATAATGATGACAAATCCTTGAGATACGTTGCAGTTATAACTCTCAATGCTAGCGCCACCATCTGACATCGTCTACGTTCAAGTTATCTTAAATCGCTTAAATTTGTGCGCTAAGCTATTACTCCAAAAGGAGGCAGTCTCTTTTATTGACCGCACGCATCCTGTATGATGCACCCAGTCTAACCTTATCAACGCTGGTACTATTCCCGCTCACATGACCCTTTTAGCGCTTGGTATTAACCATAAAACGGCACCTGTATCGCTGCGAGAACGCGTAACGTTTTCGCCGGATACGCTCGATCAGGCGCTGGACAGCCTGCAAGCGCTGCCGATGGTGCAGGGCGGGGTAGTGCTGTCGACGTGTAACCGCACAGAGATTTACCTCAGCGTGGAAGAGCAGGACAACCTGCAAGAAGCACTGATTCGCTGGTTGTGTGAATACCATAACCTTAATGAAGAAGACCTGCGCAATAGCCTGTACTGGCATCAGGACAATGACGCCGTCAGCCATCTGATGCGCGTTGCCAGTGGTCTGGATTCGCTGGTGCTCGGCGAGCCGCAGATTTTGGGACAGGTTAAAAAAGCCTTTGCGGATTCGCAGAAAGGCCACCAGAACGCCAGTGCGCTGGAGCGCATGTTCCAGAAATCGTTCTCTGTCGCTAAACGTGTCCGTACCGAAACTGATATCGGCGCCAGCGCTGTTTCCGTGGCTTTTGCCGCTTGTACGCTGGCGCGGCAGATCTTTGAATCGCTCTCCACGGTAACCGTGCTGTTAGTCGGCGCAGGCGAGACCATCGAATTGGTCGCGCGTCATTTGCGCGAACACAAAGTGAAGAAGATGATCATCGCTAACCGTACGCGTGAACGCGCGCAGGTGCTGGCGGATGAAGTCGGCGCTGAAGTGATTTCATTGAGCGATATCGATGCCCGCTTGCAGGATGCCGATATCATTATCAGTTCAACCGCCAGTCCGCTGCCGATTATCGGTAAAGGAATGGTAGAGCGTGCGCTTAAAAACCGTCGTAACCAGCCTATGCTGCTGGTGGATATCGCCGTACCGCGCGATGTCGAGCCGGAAGTGGGCAAATTGTCCAACGCCTACTTGTACAGCGTTGACGATCTGCAAAGCATCATTTCGCATAACCTGGCCCAGCGCAAAGCGGCGGCCGTGGAAGCCGAAACGATCGTGGCGCAGGAAACCAGCGAGTTTATGGCCTGGCTGCGTGCCCAGGGCGCAAGCGACACTATCCGCGAGTATCGCAGTCAGTCAGAACAGATCCGTGATGAACTGACCGCCAAAGCGTTGGCCGCTCTTCAACAGGGCGGTGATGCGCAAGCCATTATGCAGGATCTGGCCTGGAAACTGACTAACCGTCTGATCCACGCACCAACCAAATCACTTCAACAGGCCGCCCGTGACGGGGATAGTGAACGCCTGAATATTCTGCGCGACAGCCTCGGGCTGGAGTAGCAACACACCAATCTTATTTTTTACAGGGTGCATTTACGCCTATGAAGCCTTCTATCGTTGCCAAACTGGAAGCCCTGCATGAACGTCATGAAGAAGTTCAGGCGCTGCTCGGCGATGCGGGTACTATCGCAGACCAGGACCGCTTTCGTGCACTGTCGCGCGAATATGCGCAATTAAGCGATGTATCGCGCTGTTTTACGGACTGGCAACAGGTTCAGGAAGATATCGAGACAGCTCAGATGATGCTCGACGATCCTGAAATGCGTGAAATGGCGCAGGATGAACTGCGCGAAGCAAAAGAGAAATGTGAACAGTTGGAACAACATCTGCAGGTTCTGCTGTTACCGAAAGATCCTGATGACGAACGTAACGCCTTCCTTGAAGTGCGGGCGGGAACCGGCGGTGATGAAGCCGCGTTATTTGCTGGCGATCTGTTCCGTATGTACAGTCGTTACGCTGAATCGCGCCGCTGGCGGGTTGAGATCATGAGCGCCAGCGAAGGCGAGCATGGCGGTTTTAAAGAAGTTATTGCCAAGATCAGCGGCGAAGGCGTTTACGGCCGACTGAAATTTGAGTCCGGTGGTCATCGCGTGCAGCGCGTACCGGCGACGGAATCACAGGGCCGTATTCATACCTCCGCCTGTACGGTCGCGGTTATGCCGGAGCTGCCGGATGCTGAACTGCCGGACATCAACCCGGCCGATCTGCGTATTGATACCTTCCGCTCATCTGGCGCAGGGGGTCAGCACGTTAACACCACCGACTCCGCAATCCGTATTACCCACTTGCCAACCGGCATCGTGGTGGAATGTCAGGACGAACGTTCACAGCATAAAAACAAAGCGAAAGCGATGTCGGTGCTGGGGGCGCGCATTCGTGCGGCCGAAGTGGCAAGGCGTCAACAGGCGGAAGCCTCTGAGCGTCGCAACCTGCTGGGCAGCGGCGATCGCAGCGATCGCAACCGCACATACAACTTCCCGCAGGGGCGCGTGACCGATCACCGCATTAACCTGACGCTCTACCGTCTGGATGAAGCGATGGAAGGTAAACTGGATATGCTCATTGAGCCAATTGTCCAGGAATACCAGGCCGATCAACTGGCGGCGTTGTCCGAGCAGGATTAATGGACTATCAGCACTGGCTGCGTGAAGCGATAAGCCAATTACAGGCAAGCGAAAGCCCGCGCCGTGACGCCGAGATTTTACTCGAGTTCGTTACCGGCAAGGGGCGCACCTTTATTCTGGCTTTCGGTGAAACGCTGTTAACCGAGACGCAGCATCAGCAGCTCGACACATTACTGGAGCGGCGTCAGCGGGGCGAGCCGGTGGCGCATTTGACCGGCGTGCGCGAGTTCTGGTCGCTGCCGCTGTTTGTATCTCCAGCCACGCTGATTCCGCGTCCGGATACCGAGTGTCTGGTAGAGCAGGCGCTGGCTCGCCTGCCGGCCTCGGCATGTCGCATTCTCGATCTGGGAACCGGTACGGGCGCGATTGCGCTGGCGCTGGCAACCGAGCGTCCGGATTGCACCGTGACGGCGGTTGATCGGATGCCGGATGCTGTGGCGCTGGCTATGCGCAATACACAGCACCTGGCTATCGACAATGTTAACGTGCTGCAAAGCGACTGGTTTAGCGCTTTGCAGGGGCAGCAGTTTGACATGATTGTCAGCAATCCGCCGTACATCGACGAACAGGATCCGCATTTGGCACAGGGCGATGTGCGCTTTGAGCCGCTGTCGGCGCTGGTGGCGGGCGATCAGGGGCTGGCGGATATCGTCCATATTATTGACCAGTCTCAGCACGTGTTAACGCCCGGCGGCTATCTTTTGCTGGAACATGGCTGGCAGCAGGGCGAGGCCGTGCGCGATGCCTTTACTCGCGCGGGTTATCTGGCGGTTGAAACCTGCCGTGATTACGGCGGCAACGAGCGAATTACGCTTGGACGCCTCCCATCATGAGTACCATCAGTCTGTTACTCAACGTTCATCTCATTAGCATTGCGCTTTCTGTTAGTCTGCTGACGCTGCGTTTTTGGTGGCGTTACACCGACGCGCGTCTAGCCCGTGCCCGCTGGACGCGCATTGTGCCGCCGGTGGTGGATACCGTTTTATTACTCAGCGGCGTAGCGTTAATGGTGAAAACGCACATCCTGCCATTCACCGAACAAGGGACATGGCTGACTGAAAAGCTGTTTGGGGTTATCATTTACATCGTTTTGGGTTTTATTGCGCTCGATTACCGTCGGGCGCGCAGCCAGCAGGCGCGATTAGTCGCATTTCCGCTGGCGTTGGTGGTGCTGTACATCATCATTAAACTCGCCACCACAAAAATACCGTTACTGGGGTAAGTCATGAGGTCGTTAGCTGATTTCGAATTTAATAAAGCGCCATTGTGTGATGGGATGATCCTGGCGTCGGAGTCTATCCGTCTGGATTTTCCAACACAAACTGTCTATGACGAACTGGAACGTCTGGTCAGTCTGGCGCAAGAAGAAATTAGCCAGCTCCTGTCTCAGGATGAGCAACTGGAAAAACTGCTGGCACTTTTTTACGGCGAATGGGGGTTTACGGACACCCACGGCGTCTATCGTCTTTCTGATGCACTATGGCTCGACCAGGTTCTGAAAAATCGTCAGGGCAGTGCTGTTTCGTTGGGCGCGATCTTATTGTGGATTGCCAACCGACTGGATTTGCCGCTGGTACCGGTGATTTTCCCGACACAACTCATCCTGCGCATTGAATCGCTCGATGGCGAAATGTGGCTAATCAATCCGTTCAATGGCGAAACGTTAAATGAACACACGCTGGAAGTGTGGCTGAAGGGGAACATCAGCCCGGTCGCGGAACTGTTTAATGAAGATCTGGATGAAGCGGATAACGCAGAAGTGATCCGCAAACTGCTCGACACGCTGAAATCATCGCTGATGGAAGAGCGGCAAATGGAACTGGCGCTGCGTGCCAGTGAAGCATTATTGCAGTTTAATCCTGAAGATCCGTATGAAATTCGCGATCGGGGATTGATATATGCGCAACTGGAGTGTGAACATGTTGCGCTGACAGATTTAAGTTATTTCGTTGAGCAGTGTCCGGAAGACCCGATCAGCGAAATGATTCGTGCGCAGATTAATACCATTTCGCACAAAAAAATTGTATTGCATTGATTAATGACACTTTACCTACCGTTTAAGGCGATCCTATGAAACAAAAAGTGGTTAGCATTGGCGACATCAACGTGGCAAATGACCTGCCGTTCGTGCTGTTTGGCGGAATGAACGTGCTGGAATCCCGCGACCTGGCGATGCGCATTTGTGAGCACTACGTAACCGTTACTCAAAAACTGGGTATCCCTTACGTGTTCAAAGCCTCCTTTGATAAAGCCAACCGTTCTTCCATCCACTCTTACCGTGGACCGGGCCTTGAAGAAGGGATGAAAATCTTCCAGGAACTGAAGCAAACTTTTGGCGTAAAAGTGATCACCGACGTTCACGAAGCCAGCCAGGCACAGCCTGTTGCTGATGTGGTGGATGTGATTCAACTGCCGGCATTCCTCGCTCGCCAGACCGATCTGGTGGAAGCGATGGCGAAAACCGGCGCTGTTATCAACGTGAAAAAACCGCAGTTCGTAAGCCCGGGTCAGATGGGTAATATCGTGGATAAATTCCATGAAGGCGGTAACGATAAGGTTATCCTGTGTGACCGTGGCGCAAACTTCGGTTATGACAACCTGGTTGTGGATATGCTGGGCTTTAGCGTGATGAAAAAGGTCTCTGGCAATTCGCCGGTGATTTTCGACGTCACCCATGCGCTGCAGTGCCGCGACCCGTTTGGCGCCGCAAGCGGCGGCCGTCGTGGTCAGGTGACTGAACTGGCGCGCGCGGGCATGGCGGTAGGTCTGGCAGGCTTGTTTATTGAAGCGCATCCGGATCCAGCCAATGCGAAATGCGATGGCCCATCCGCACTGCCGCTGGCGAAACTGGAACAGTTCCTCACGCAGATCAAAGCGATTGATGATCTGGTGAAAAGCTTCGACGAACTCGATACTGAGAACTAAGTTCGCTGAACAGGCCGGGGCACTTGTCGCCGGCCTGTTATCACTGTCAGGCGCCAAACGCCCCATCAATGGTATGCATAGCTCCCGTCACAAACCCGGCCTCCGGACCTGCCAACCAGGCAACCATTCCGGCCACCTCTTCTGGTCGACCGTGTCGTTTTAGCGCCATAAAGCTGTGCATCAGCTCTTTCAATGGACCTTCTGCTGGATTAGCGTCAGTATCAATGGGACCCGGTTGCACCACGTTGACCGTAATACCGCGTGCGCCTAAATCACGCGCCAGCCCTCGTGCCAGGCCTTGCAGAGCAGACTTACTTAACGCGTAGGAAGCCATACCGGCAATTGGCATACGATCGCCGTTTACTGAACCAATAATGATAATCCGTCCGCCATCAGGCATTTGTCGTGCCGCCTCGACTGCCGCGTACCAGGGGGCATGGATATTAATGCGGAACAGGCGCTCAACGTCATCGGGATCCTGCTCCAGTGCGTCGCCGAACAGCACAATTCCAGCATTCACCACTAACACATCCAGCGGGCCGCTTTCCCGTACCCGCTCGATGACGGCATCGCGATCGGCGCTATCGGTTTGCGCCGTGTGCGCCCCTGTTTCATCCGCAAGTGCTTTTGCTGCGTCTGCGGAGCCTGAATAGGTAAAGGTCACCGCTGCGCCATCTGCGGCGAAACGGCGCACAATAGCCGCGCCAATCCCACGACTGCCGCCAAGAACCAGAACTGACTTGCCGTTAAATTGGGACATGAGATACTCCTTGAACAATTATGTAGTGATCGATATATAATGGGCGCATGGTTTTCTGTCAATGGATTTGTAATGAGCACTACAAAATGTTCGCGCGCCCCAGGGCGACCACGTAATTTTGATCCGGAACTGGCTGTTGCCAAAGTACAGCCCTTATTTCACGCGCATGGATACGACGCTGTGAGCGTAGCGGATGTTACGCAGGCCCTGAACATCAAGCCCCCCAGTTTTTATGCCGCTTTTGGGAACAAAATCGGTCTTTATGAACGCGTGCTTGGTCGCTATGTACAAACTGATGCGATCCCGTTTGATGACATTTTGCGTTCTGACAGACCGGTTGCCGAAAGCCTTGCTGCGTTGCTTGAAGAGGCGGCGCGACGCTATGCCGAGGATCCGCATGCGCCAGGTTGTTTGGTTCTGGAGGGCACGCATAGCAACGATCCGCAGGCGCGGCAGGTGGCAAGGACTTTCTACTCGGTTGCGGAATGTAAAATTCATGACTTTATCGCCGCGCGCCATCCCGAAGTGGCTGACAGCCTGACCGATTATGTCAGTACCACGATGCTCGGTCTGTCGGGAAAAGCCCGTTGCGGGCATACGCTCGAACGTTTGCTATCCAGCGCACACATCGCCAGCCTGGCGGTGCTGCATCAGCTTTCCTGATTTTCATCACGTGAAAAGGTAGATAAATATGATGGGTAAACTGGGACTCCGCTTTAATACTCCCCCTCCGGCTATTCGCAACGCAACGTTGGCCGCAATTCTGATTGGAACTTCATTTCTGGTGCATTCTCAGGACAAGGCCGATGTTATTTTGTATAACGGCAAGCTGATTACCATGGATGAACAACAACCCAACGCGCAGGCGCTGGCGGTAAAAGGGCGCCATATTATTGCGGTGGGTAATAATGAAACGGTGAAAAAATGGTCCGGACCGAACACGAAGGAAATCAATCTGACGGGGCAAACCGTTATTCCGGGATTAATTGATGCGCATCTGCATGGCATTCGGGGGGGGAGGACGTTTTTATTTGAAACCTACTGGTTTGATACTAAAAATTTACCCGATGCGTTAAATAAATTGTCGCAATCTGCGGCACAGAAAAATACTGCGCAATGGGTGGCGGTGGCTGGCTCATGGATACCTGAACAATTTGCTGAAAAACGGGATCCGACGGTTCAGGAACTGAATCAGGCGGTGCCTCATCATCCTGCGTATATACAAAGCCTTTATGACTATGCCCTGTTAAATCAAAAGGCTATCGAGACCCTAAAACTTAATAGTTCACAGCCGGATGTTCCGGCAGGGATCGTGATAGAACGCGATGACAAAGGGCTGGCAACGGGGAAATTGCGCGGGACCATTGGCAGTTTTAACCAGCTTTTCGCCCAGATTAGCCAGACTTCCGATGTTGAAAAGAACCTTAACGCCTTTGTTCGTTATTTAAATAAACGCGGTGTGGTCGGGTTTATCGATCCTTCTGCCGGGCATGAGCAAGCTTATCGTGATTTCTTTAAACTTCAGCAGCAGCAACCTCTCAGGATACGCGTTGGATATCGTTTATCCGCACCGCCTGGTAATGAAACGGAATGGTTTAAACAACGTCTGGCATTTCGCCCGGCAATACACGATGACGGCAGAATAGCCTTTCTGGGCTTCGGTGAAAGCCTGGTGATGGCAATGAATGACGGCGTACGGATGTCATCTGGATTTAAGTCTTCTGCACAATCCCAACAAGAACAATTTAAGGTGCTCCAGCTTGCCGCCCAGGAAGGGGTTGCCGTAGAAATACATGCCTATACCGATGACAGTGCAGATGCGATTTTAGATCTCATTAGCGAGGTGGCTAAATCGTATGACATTGCTCCGTTACTCTGGTCTATTGCGCATCTCAATACCGGTACGCCAGAAACAATTGCCCGCATGAAGAAACTCGGCTTGGCCTATTCTGTCCAGATGGGGCCATATTTTGAATCTCCCGCCATCGAACGCGCAAATGATAAAACGGTGGCGGCATTCTCATCGCCAGTTCAACCCGCGTTAGAGCAGGGGGTAATCGTTGCCGGCGGTACAGATGCGACGCGGATTGGCGTTGCGGGAGTGTGGCATGCCATTGAGTATCATGTCACAGGTAAAGCACTCGACGGCTCGATACGCCATGACTCGCGCCAGTTAAGCCGGGAAGATGCGTTAAAAATGTATACCCGAAATGCCGCCTGGCTCGCTTTTGCCGAACAGCAACGGGGAAGTTTGCGGGCCGGTAAGCTCGCCGATTTTGCGGTGCTGAATCAAGATATTATGGCTATTCCGCCAGACAAATTGCATCAAACGGAATCGTTATTAACGTTTGTCGATGGCCAACAGGTTTATCCGGAGCAATAAACGCGGTAAAAGAAAACGGCCCTGAAGCAGGGCCGTAGGTTCCGCTAAAATGATAATCAGGCAAATATCGTCATCAGATAGGCGATAAATAGTGCCAGATGCGCCGCACCGTTAAGTACATTGGTACGTCCGGTGGAGAAAGAGATATGGCACAGTACCAGCGACGAGACCATGACAATCATCTCTGGCGCGCCCAAAGCAAACACCAAATCAT
This sequence comes from Citrobacter sp. wls710, assembly GCF_005281115.1. NCBI lineage: Bacteria > Pseudomonadati > Pseudomonadota > Gammaproteobacteria > Enterobacterales > Enterobacteriaceae > Citrobacter > Citrobacter sp. wls710. Next base: position 12,586 of record NZ_SZXD01000047.1, on the reverse strand, counting down.
TGCCTGTTGCCCAGGCGATCAGCGTCACTACCGGTACGGTGAGTGAAATAGTGGCTAATACTGAACCGAAGAACAAATTCATTGCCCGCTGTACCTGATTGTTCAGAACCGCTTTCAGCGCCCCCAGCCCTTCAGGCGAGAGGATCAACAGCGCCACCAGGAAACCGGTAAATGCCACGGGGGCATTGAGTTCAGTCAGCAAGGTTTCCAGCGGACTGGCGTTCATCTTGGTGACGGCGATAACGGCGATCAGGTGAATGATGAGCCAGGCAGCGTGCCATATATTGCTGTGCGCCGACGGCTTACCGTGATGCGGGTCGTCGTCGTCACCCTCATCTTCATGCTCGTAAATGAACAGGCTTTGGTGCGTTTTTGTTTGAATCAGCAAAAAAACGCCGTACATTGCCGCAGAAATGAGAGCCACCAGTAGCGCCTGGGCGGTAGTAAAATTGGCTCCCGGTAACGCCATTGGAAACACCAGCACAATAATGGCCAGCGGAAACAGGGCGATTAAATACTGCTTAATACCAAACAGGTTCATATACTGAGTGGCAAATTTACGGCCGCCCAGCAGTAATGAAAAACCGACTAAACCGCCGGTGACGATCATAATGATCGAATACAGCGTGTCGCGCATTAGCGTAGGCGCGGCATCGCCGGTCGCCATTAATGCGGAAATTAAACTGACTTCAAGAATAACAACGGACAGACTGAGGATCAGCGAGCCGTAGGGTTCGCCAAGTCGATGTGCTAATACGTCCGCATGACGGACAACGCTGAATGCGCTACTTAATATACCAATAAGGGCAAGCGCATTAATGCCGATGACCACTGGTAGTGACTGACTGCTCCCCCATAAGAACAGTACTACCAGCGCCAAAATCGGGAAGACGAGAGAGGTCTCCTTGTGGCGGGTTTTTACCGCCTCATGTACTTGTGTCATTAAGCTAATTCTCCATCTCTGCAGGTATTTATAATTATAAAAGTATTAAAGAATGTAAAAAATAACAGAAAAAGTGGTTTTGTAGGTGACATTTTACGAAATTTTACCGCATCGCTTATTTTTCTCCTCTAAGTGGTCAAAAACAAACTTCTTGTTTATAGAGTATTTAATTAACAGAAGGTTAGATGAGAAAATATTTTAAAAATGTTCATTATTGGCGCATCGCAGCATTGTTAACCACACTTAAGGTTTAGCCCAAAAAGAGGAGTTCACAATGCCCTATAAATCGAAAAGCGATCTGCCTGACAGCGTACAGCATGTTCTGCCATCCCATGCTCAGGATATCTATAAAGAAGCCTTCAACAGCGCCTGGGAACAGTACAAAGATAAATCTGACCGTCGCGATGATGCCACGCGCGAAGAGACGGCGCACAAGGTGGCGTGGGCCGCGGTGAAAAATGATTATCAAAAAGGTGATGATGATAAATGGCATAAAAAGACGTAACAGTATCAATTATAATGCCTTTATCAATTAGCCCGAATCAGCCGTTAGCGAATCGTGCTACGCCGCGTCGCTGCTGGCTTGCAAGCGAGCGGTGAATTGCCTATTGTCCAGCTATTGGTTTCAAAATGAGCAGTAAAAAGGCCTGGAAGGCGTCAAAAAAGTTGTCGCAGGGAAGCAGCAGTGGCGGAGGTGTAAGGTGTTAACGCGTGATTTTTTATTGAATGCCGACTGTAAGACGGCATTTGGCGCTATTGAAGAATCACTACTCTGGTCAGCGGAACAACGGGCAGCCTCACTGGCCGCCACGCTTGCTTGTCGACCAGATGATGGACCGGTGTGGATCTTCGGTTATGGATCGTTGATGTGGAACCCGGCCTTAGAATTTGAAGAGTCCTGTACCGGGACATTGGTCGGTTGGCACCGTGCATTTTGCCTGCGTCTGACGGCGGGGCGTGGAACGGCCTGTCAGCCGGGACGGATGCTGGCCCTGAAAGAGGGCGGACGCACGACCGGTGTGGCTTATCGCTTACCGGACGCGTCGCTGGAACAAGAACTTTCTCTGTTGTGGAAGCGTGAAATGATCACCGGTTGCTACCTGCCGACCTGGTGTCAGTTGGCGCTGGATGACGGACGGACGGTGAACGCGCTGGTCTTTATTATGGATCCGCGCCATCCGCTGTTTGAGTCGGATACACGCGCGCAGGTGATTGCGCCGCTTATCGCTGCGGCCAGTGGACCTTTAGGCACCAATGCCCAATATCTGTTCTCGCTGGAACAAGAACTGGTGAAGCTGGGAATGCAGGATGATTGTCTTAACGATCTGGTGATTACGGTCAAACGGTTGTTGGGAGAGAACCTGCCGGAAGGGATTATACGACCAGATTTTGCATAGCGTCGGCGGAGTGTAGTGTGCCCGACAGCCAGGTGCTTATCGGGCATTTCACGATTACGCTGCAATAAAACTAATCGAATGCTCAAGCGACTGACTGTGGCTGTCGATCAGCACGTTCCAGACTCCGGTATAAGGTACGGTCAACCATGCGTTATCACGATCCTGCACGCTTAAGATGTCGGACTGCGTGTCTTTGACGTGATTTTTCTCGCTCATCAGGTGGATGTGGCAGCGCTCGGAACAGCGCACTACCACCGTATCGCCACCAAATAACTTTAAACTCGCTTTCACTAATGCCATTTTTCACCCCGTTCTTGAAAACAACGTACTTTCTGTCGAAAGTGCTGCGTGATGTTGTTCACATTTCACTCATTGCATAACACCAAAGGGGGAGCAACAGGATGCTGATTTTGATCAAAAAATGGCATAACGATTAAACAAAAGTGACAAAGTTCCTCAGAACGGTTGAAAGGGCGTGTTAACGTTCAACGAAACCGCGCCCATCTAAGATTAAATCCGGAAATTTCCGGCACTTTCAGTGCGCATGCCTGCAAGCGCTGTCAGAAGGTCAATACTTTATCTGCAGCCAGCGTCCATTGGGCCAGTTCTACTAGCGTGCCCACGGCTACGCCATCGATTAAAGGCAGGTCGGTGATCCCCCGACCGTCAGTGCAGGTTTTGCACAGTTTTACCGGAACGTTTTGCGCTGTCAGGATCTCCAGCATTTGCTGGATATTGTATCCTTCCGCTGGTTTCTGACCGCGTAATCCCGCCGTAACCGCATCCGACATTAAAAACAGACGCAGATCGAGACCGGCTTCTTGTTCACGCAAAGCGATGGCCAGACGCAGGCTGTTAAATAACGATTCGCTTCCATAGGCCGCACCGTTCGCGACGATCACTATCTTTTGCATTTTGACTCCTGTTGTCGGATGGGAGGGATAATTCCTGGCGTGTATGGTACTCCCTGTACCAGATATCGAAAAGAAAGCATGTGAGGGCCCCTTATTATTCGGGTCAGAAAATCCCGAAAACAGGGATAAAGGCTGCAATTAATTGCTGAAGACGTTATGGTTTAGGTTAAGTGTGCCTGATTAATTGATTTAAGAAATAACTAACGATTTGAGCCGTATTATTTATTTTCCTCTCGCCGTATTTGCACTCTTGCCACTGGCAGGGGGTAATGCCAACGCACAATCCTCTTTTGTTCACCAGGCTGAAAACCCATTCGATAACAATAGCGATGGCTTGCCCGATCTCGGTATGGCGCCGGAATCGCGGGCAGGCGAAAAGCATTTTGCCGAAATGGTGAAAGCATTTGGTGAAGCCAGTATGACCGATAACGGCCTTGATACCGGCGAACAGGCGAAGCAGTTCGCATTTGGTCAGGTACGTGACACGGTTAGCGAACAGGTGAATCAACAACTGGAATCCTGGCTCTCTCCCTGGGGAAACGCCAGCGTCGGGTTGCAGGTTGATAAAGAGGGCAGCTTTACCGGCAGTCGGGGAAGTTGGTTTATTCCGTGGCAGGACAATCAACGCTATCTTACCTGGAGTCAGTTAGGCTTAACGCAACAGGATGAGGGCTTAGTCAGTAATGCGGGAATTGGGCAGCGCTGGGTACACGACGGCTGGCTACTGGGTTACAACACGTTTTATGACAATCTGTTGGATGAAAATCTGCCCCGGGGCGGCTTAGGTGCAGAAGCGTGGGGCGAGTATTTACGTTTATCCGCTAACTACTACCAGCCGTTTTCCTCCTGGCAGAATCGTTCCACCACACAGGAACAGCGGATGGCCCGCGGCTACGACCTGACCGCGCAAATGCGGATGCCGTTCTATCAACATCTCAATACCCGCGTCAGCGTTGAACAGTATTTTGGCGACCGGGTGGATCTGTTTCATTCTGGCACCGGGTATCACAATCCGGTAGCGGTGAACCTCGGGCTGAGCTATACGCCGGTGCCGCTGATTACGATGACTGCGCAGCATAAGCAGGGTGAAAATGGCGTCAGTCAGAATAACCTCGGATTAACGCTGAATTATCGTTTCGGCGTTCCGTTAAAAAAACAGCTGATGGTTAGCGAAGTGGCGAACAGCCGCTCGCTGCGCGGCAGTCGTTATGACGATCCGCAGCGGAATAGTTTGCCGACGCTGGAGTATCGCCAGCGTAAAACCCTGTCGGTATTTTTGGCCACGCCGCCCTGGGATCTCAAGCCGGGAGAAACGGTGGCGCTGAAGGTACAAGTGCGCAGCCTGCATGGGATTCGCCATCTTGCATGGCAGGGCGATACTCAGGCGCTGAGCTTAACCGCTGGCAGCAGTACCCGAAGCGCGCAGGGCTGGACGATTATTATGCCGAAGTGGGACAACAGAGAAGGTGCGATGAACCGCTGGCGGCTGTCGGTAGTGGTAGAAGATGAACTGGGCCAGCGTGTCTCTTCCAATGAGATCACGCTATCACTGACCGAACCGTTTATCAGCGTTTCGGCAAATGATCCTCGTTAACCATGATGCACGACTGCGTTATCAGAAAATGCGTTCCTGATGCACCCAAACCGCCGCTTCTACGCGTGATTTGAGCTTCATTTTCTTCAGCATGTGCTTCACATGAACTTTTACCGTGCTTTCGGTGATGTCCAGGCGGCGGGCAATCATCTTGTTAGGCAGGCCCTGGGCAATAAGCTTGAGAATATCGCGCTCGCGCGGCGTCAACTGGGTGACATCACGGTCAGACGTTGCGCGGTTGGCGCGCAGGCTGGCGGCCAGAACCGGCGTTAAGGCTTCACTCAGCACCATTTCACCAGCGGCGGCCTGCTGTAATGCTTTCAGTAAATCTTCCGGCTCCATATCTTTCAGCAGGTAACCATCCGCGCCGCGTTTCAGTGCGGTAACGACATCTTCTTCATGATTGGATACGCTAAACACCACGATGCGGCCAGACAGGGACTTTTCACGCAGCTTGTCGAGGGTTTCCAGACCGTTCATACCAGGCATGTTGAGATCCAGCAGGATCAGATCGGGATCAAGAGATTCAGCCAGCTCGATACCCTGTTCGCCATTGCTGGCTTCACCGACAACGGTGATATCCTGCGCCATGCTGACAAGCTGTTTTACACCGGTTCGCAGCATCGGATGATCGTCGATCAACAGGATGGTTGCCGGTTCCAGATTACTCATGGGTATCTCCTTGGACTTCTGTGAAGTTTGTTTCGGGAATAAAAGTGACAGTAACTTCAGTACCGCCTGTCTCACGACGGCGTACACGGCAATCGCCGCGCAAGCTCTGCGCACGGTCGCGCATTATTATCATGCCGTAGTGGTTACTGCGTTCGGCGTTTTCCGGTACGCCGCAGCCGTTATCTTGTACTGTGAGTTTGATCTGCTTACCATTTTGCACCACCGTCACGACGACTTCATCGGCATGGGAGTGCTTCAGGGCGTTGCTCAGGGCTTCACGAGCAATTTGCAATAAGTGAATCGCCTGATGCGAAGGGACCAGGCGCGGCGGCAACTGATAATCCAGCTTAACCGCAAAACCGAAGCGGGCGCTGTATTCCTGACAGCTGGCTTCCAGCGCGGGTCGCAATCCGGGTTCGGTGAGCTGTAAACGGAAGGTCGTTAACAGCTCACGCAGTTGCGCCCACGAGGCGTTCAGTTCATTACGAATCTGGCTAAGCAGTTCGCGGCTATTCTCGGGCAGCGCATCGCCCTGCATCTGCAAACAGCTAACCTGCATCTTCATGCATGAAAGCGATTGTGCAATAGAATCATGGAGTTCGCGCGCAATGGTGGCACGCTCTTCCATCACGATCAACTGCTGCTGGCGTTCCTGATGTCTGTCGAGCGCCAGCGTTGCGGTCAGTTGCTCAACCAGGGTATCGACCAGTTGTTGCTGATCGTGGCTGAGATGGCGTCCGTTCGGCAACGTAGCGAGCAGGATACCATACTGGGTATGTGCGTCGGTCAGCCGCCATTTCAGCGTGATACCACCGTCTATCGCGGGCAGCGTACCGCGTGGGCATAGATGACATCCTTTCTCATCGCAACTGACATTGGACTGACAGGTAAATTCCTGATGATTATCTTCATCTTCCAGATCATAAACCCGCAGCTCAATATCATGCAGCAGGGTCAAATTTTGCAGGCCGTTCAGCACCGGAGAGAGGCGTTCGCACAATGGCACCTGAGAATGTAGACGGCGGTTGGCTTGCCACAGAAAAGAGAGGATCTGATTTTTATGCTCCAGCCCGGCCGTTTTCTCCTGCACACGCTGTTCCAGTACCGCATAACTTTCAGCCAGCTCTTCCGACATATTATTCAGCGCCGAGCCCAGAGCCGCCATCTCATTACGCCCGCTGATATGCGCACGTTGGGTAAAATCACGTTGGCTGACGGCTCGCGCCATCGCCAATAGCTGTTTCCACGGCTCCAGCAGGCGTACGCGTAGCCAGATAATAGTGAAGACCAGCAGTAAGGCCATAAATGCCGCCATCAGGCGATGTAACAGGACGACGCGTTCAATCCGCAATTCGGTGGTATGGTCGAAGGCGGTAACCAGCTTATCCAGCCCAACGACAAAGCGCGTTACATCTTGCGCCACCGCATCAGGCGTTTGCGCGTGGGCAAGCCCTGGCGCCAGCTCAGTGTGCCAGTAATCCTGTAATGCTTTTAACTGCGCCTGTTGTCCATCGCGCTGTGCGGCCCGCGTTAACTCTGGACTAAACGCCGTTTTCTCCATTTCATCCAGTAGCGGTTGATCGTCGGCTTCCAGGGGTACCGCCGCCAGCAGACGATAACTCTGCATACGCAGCGAGCCGGCTTTGTTAATTGCATGGGCGCTACCCTGAACGCCCTGAACCAGCCAACCGGAGACAGCCATACCTGCCACGCCGATGGCAGTAGACAATAAAACAATCAGCGCCACCTGGTTGACCAGCGTAAGCGGGGAGAGACAACGTTTAAACATGGTGACTTGTTCCTTCGGGTCTTCGTAGAACAGAAACCCTTTTGAATAACGGTTCTGCTGCAGGCAGTGGCGTTATTCTCGGCGATACACTGGAGTATACCCATACCTCAAACGGGCTACCTCTTAATTGCCAGCTGAGGGGGGGGGCATGGGTCAGGGGGAGTAGAAGACGACAGAAGCGTGAAAAACCACATCTTTTTTACCGAAGTAATGTACTCATTTAGGGTGATGACAAATTTTAGGCATGAATAATGACACCTTTTCCTTTGATTTATATCAACTTACCTCCAGCTGTAAACCCTAAGGTTGCAGGCATCGAAACAAGTATCAGAGGTGTCTATGAGTCACTCATCTGCCCCGGAAAGGGCATCTGGAGCTGTAATTACAGAATGGCGGCCGGAAGATCCTGTCTTCTGGCAACAGCGTGGTCAACGAATCGCCAGCCGTAACCTGTGGATTTCCGTCCCTTGCTTACTGCTGGCGTTTTGCGTGTGGATGTTATTTAGCGCCGTGGCGGTGAACTTACCGAAAGTTGGCTTTAATTTCACCACGGAGCAATTGTTCATGTTGACGGCGTTGCCGTCGGTTTCCGGCGCGCTGCTGCGTGTGCCGTACTCCTTTATGGTTCCCCTGTTTGGTGGACGTCGCTGGACAGCATTCAGCACCGGCATCCTGATCATCCCATGCGTATGGTTAGGTTTTGCGGTGCAGGATACCACCACGCCATTTAGTACCTTTATTATTATCTCCTTGCTGTGCGGTTTTGCCGGTGCGAACTTTGCATCAAGCATGGCGAATATCAGCTTCTTCTTTCCAAAACAAAAACAGGGCGGTGCACTGGGTCTGAACGGTGGTCTGGGCAATATGGGTGTCAGCGTAATGCAGTTGGTTGCTCCGCTGGTGGTCTCACTGTCAATCTTTGCTGCATTTGGTAGCCACGGGGTTGAACAACCGGATGGTACGCAATTGTATCTGGCGAACGCCGCATGGATTTGGGTTCCGTTCCTGGCTGTGCTGACGCTGGCTGCATGGTTTGGTATGAACGAACTGGCAACCTCAAAAGCGTCACTGAAAGCGCAATTGCCGGTGCTTAAACGCGGGCACCTGTGGATCATGAGCCTGCTGTATCTGGCAACCTTCGGTTCATTTATCGGCTTCTCAGCCGGTTTCGCGATGCTGTCAAAAACGCAGTTTCCTGAGGTACAGATCCTGCATTACGCCTTTTTTGGCCCGCTGATTGGCGCGCTGGCGCGTTCCGCTGGCGGTGCAATTTCTGACCGTCTGGGCGGAACTCGCGTGACGCTGGTGAACTTTGTGCTGATGGCTCTCTTTAGTGCCTTGCTGTTCCTGACGCTGCCAACTAATGGCGTAGGGGGCAACTTTACCGCTTTCTTCGCGGTGTTCCTGGCGTTGTTCCTGACGGCCGGTCTGGGCAGTGGTTCAACCTTCCAGATGATCTCCGTTATCTTCCGCAAGCTGACGATGGACAGAGTGAAAGCGGAAGGCGGGTCAGAAGAGAAGGCGATGCGTGAAGCGGCAACCGACACTGCGGCAGCGCTCGGTTTTATCTCAGCCATTGGCGCGATTGGCGGCTTCTTTATCCCCAAAGCATTTGGTACTTCCCTGGCGTTAACGGGATCACCTGTTGATGCGATGAAAGTCTTTGTGATCTTCTATGTCGCCTGCGTGGTTATCACCTGGGCGGTGTACGGACGTCATTCTAAAAAGTAAAAAAGTGGTATACACAAAATCATTCGAATTGCATCAAGGCGGCAAGTGAGAAATCCCCAGGAGCTTACTGAAGTAAGTGACTGGGGAGAACGAGCGCAGCCAACGCAGAAGCAGTTTGAAGGATGAAGTGTAGGTTGATTATCCATTGCGCGGCGTTAGACCGCGCTTTTTTTTGCTCTGAATTAGTTACAACATACTTATATATAAACTCACGACGAAAGTCTGTGAAAACGGTGCTGATAATATGCCTGGCAGGGGGGATACCCCTTAATACCCACTTATAAAGAATTTAACATTTGTATGAAAAGTGAATTTGAAAAAGTTATTTAAATTCATGATGTTAATTTGTTTTCTGATATCCCACTTAGGGGGTATGTGAAAATTTACCCTCATTTTTCATCCCTGCCTGCCTTGATCGTTATCAATTCTCACGCCCTTTCAGAGCGTTACCTTCGCTCTCAATCAAGCAATGTCGATTTATCAGAGAGCCGTCAGGCTCCTACAGGAGAAAACCGATGAGTAAATTCCTGGACCGGTTTCGCTACTTCAAGCAGAAGGGCGAAACCTTTGCCGATGGGCACGGCCAGCTTCTCAATACCAACAGGGACTGGGAGGATGGATATCGCCAGCGTTGGCAGCATGACAAAGTCGTGCGTTCAACCCATGGTGTAAACTGCACCGGTTCATGCAGCTGGAAAATCTATGTGAAAAATGGTCTGGTGACCTGGGAAACCCAGCAAACTGACTACCCACGCACCCGTCCAGATATGCCAAACCACGAGCCTCGCGGCTGCCCGCGTGGTGCGAGCTATTCCTGGTATCTCTACAGCGCTAACCGTCTGAAATACCCGCTGATGCGCAAACGTCTGATGAAGATGTGGCGAGAAGCAAAAAGACTGCACAGCGATCCGGTAGATGCATGGGCATCCATCATCGAAGACGCCGACAAAGCAAAAAGCTTCAAACAAGCGCGTGGTCGTGGTGGATTTGTTCGTTCTTCCTGGCAGGAAGTGAATGAACTGATTGCTGCATCTAACGTTTACACTATCAAAACCTATGGCCCTGACCGCGTTGCAGGCTTCTCTCCGATTCCGGCGATGTCGATGGTTTCTTATGCTTCCGGCGCACGCTATATGTCGCTGATTGGTGGTACCTGCCTGAGCTTCTACGACTGGTACTGTGACCTGCCGCCGGCTTCCCCGCAAACCTGGGGCGAGCAAACCGACGTACCGGAATCTGCCGACTGGTATAACTCCAGCTACATTCTTGCATGGGGCTCTAACGTACCGCAGACCCGTACTCCGGATGCGCACTTCTTTACTGAAGTTCGCTATAAAGGAACCAAAACGGTAGCGATTACTCCGGACTACGCGGAAATCGCCAAACTGTGCGACCTGTGGCTGGCGCCAAAGCAAGGGACCGATGCGGCGATGGCAATGGCGATGGGCCACGTCATGCTGCGTGAGTTCCACCTCGATAATCCGAGCCAGTACTTCACCGACTACGTTCGTCGTTATACCGATATGCCAATGCTGGTGATGCTCGAAGAGCGCGACGGCTATTATGCTGCTGGTCGTATGCTGCGTGCAGCGGATCTGGTTGACTCTCTGGGCCAGGAAAATAACCCGGAATGGAAAACCGTCGCTATCAACAGCAATGGTGAAATGGTTGCGCCAAACGGTTCAATTGGTTTCCGTTGGGGTGAAAAAGGCAAATGGAACCTCGAGCAGCGCGACGGCTTGTCGGGTGATGAAACCGAACTACAGCTCAGTCTGCTGGGTAGCCAGGATGACATCGCGGAAGTCGGCTTCCCGTATTTTGGTGGCGAAGGTACCGAACATTTCAATAAAGTTGAACTGGAAAACATTCTGCTGCACAAATTGCCGGTTAAACGTCTGCAACTTGCCGACGGTTCTACCGCGCTGGTGACGACCGTTTACGATCTGACCATGGCCAACTACGGTCTGGAACGTGGTCTGAACGATGAAAACTGTGCAACCAGCTACGATGACCTGAAAGCGTATACGCCGGCATGGGCAGAAAAAATTACCGGTGTATCGCGCGCTCAAATCGTGCGCATCGCCCGCGAATTTGCGGATAACGCCGATAAAACGCACGGCCGTTCGATGATTATCGTCGGTGCGGGTCTGAACCACTGGTACCACCTCGATATGAACTATCGCGGCCTGATCAATATGCTGGTGTTCTGCGGCTGTATCGGCCAGAGCGGTGGCGGTTGGGCCCACTATGTCGGGCAGGAAAAACTGCGCCCGCAAACCGGCTGGCAGCCGCTGGCGTTTGCGCTGGACTGGCAGCGTCCGCCTCGTCATATGAACAGCACCTCTTACTTCTATAACCACTCCAGCCAATGGCGCTATGAGACGGTTACCGCACAGGAATTGCTGTCCCCGATGGCAGACAAATCCCGTTACAGCGGTCATTTGATTGACTTTAACGTTCGCTCTGAACGTATGGGGTGGTTACCGTCTGCACCGCAGTTAGGGACTAACCCGTTGCGTATCGCTGAAGAAGCGCAGAAAGCCGGCATGACGCCGGTGGACTACACCGTGAAATCTCTGAAAGACGGTTCTCTTCGCTTTGCGGCGGAACAGCCGGAAAACGGCAAAAACCATCCGCGTAACCTGTTTATCTGGCGTTCCAACCTGCTCGGATCTTCCGGTAAGGGCCACGAGTACATGCTGAAGTACCTGCTGGGTACTGAACATGGTATTCAGGGCAAAGATCTCGGCCAGCAGAGCGGCGTGAAGCCAGAAGAAGTGGAATGGCAGGACAACGGACTGGACGGCAAGCTGGATCTGGTGGTGACGCTGGACTTCCGTCTGTCGAGTACCTGTCTGTATTCCGATATCGTGCTGCCGACCGCAACCTGGTATGAAAAAGACGACATGAATACCTCGGATATGCATCCGTTTATTCATCCGTTGTCTGCCGCCGTTGACCCGGCCTGGGAATCGAAGAGCGACTGGGAAATCTATAAAGCCATCGCGAAGAAATTCTCTGAAGTGTGCGTGGGCCACCTCGGTAAAGAAACTGACGTTGTTACGCTGCCGATTCAGCACGATTCCGCCGCCGAGCTGGCGCAGCCGCTGGACGTGAAGGACTGGAAAAAAGGTGAGTGCGACCTGATTCCTGGCGTTACCGCGCCGCACATCATGACCGTAGAGCGTGATTATCCGGCAACCTATGAACGCTTTACCTCCATCGGCCCGCTGATGGAAAAAATCGGTAACGGCGGGAAAGGGATTGCCTGGAATACCCAGAGCGAAATGGATCTGCTGCGTAAGCTCAACTACACCAAGGCTGAAGGTCCGGCGAAAGGCCAGCCCTGGCTTAATACCGCAATTGATGCCGCCGAGATGATCCTCACCCTGGCGCCGGAAACTAACGGTCAGGTAGCCGTTAAAGCCTGGGCAGCGCTGAGTGAATTTACCGGTCGTGACCATACGCATCTGGCGCTGAATAAAGAAGACGAAAAAATTCGTTTCCGCGATATACAGGCGCAGCCGCGCAAAATTATCTCCAGCC